>JAEIOG010000070.1 GCA_016342495.1 Phycisphaerae bacterium | reverse complement strand
TGTAACTACAGTGTAACTCATATCCCGCTATTTTGAAATATTTAGTTTTAGCCCCACCTCATATGGGATGGCTGTGACAAATAACTGGAAAATTGTTGGTTTACATGAATCTGCAGTTTTCAATCTTGGTTTCTTTGCCTTTTACGCTTTTATTATCTGGCTGTTTATTGCCTTAGCCAGTTATGGTTGTCATTTCTACTATCGATTCAAAAATACTCATCAGCAATTACAAGACAGTGAAAACAAATATCGAACCCTTTTTGAAAAATCTGCCGATGCTATTTGTTTGATTGAAGCAGATATCTGTATTGATTGTAATCAGGCCGCTATTGATTTATTTGGATATTCAAGTAAACAACAATTACTTGGAAAGCATCTCTCAGAGGTTTCCCCGGAATTCCAATCTGATGGCAGGAGTTCATTTGATAAAACTAATGAAATGATGGACATTGCCAGGCAAAGCGGTTCTTATCGATTTGAATGGTGTTATACAAATAATAATAGCCAATCCTTTCCTGTTGAAATTCTTTTAACATCTGTACCTTTTGATGGCAGGAATATTTTGCATTCTGTCATAAGGGATATCTCTGGTCGCAAAATGGCTGAACATAAAATCAATGAAACTAATCAGCGTTTGCAACATCAGACTGTTATTGCTAATGAATTGGCCACCAAAGCCGAGATGGCTAATAAGGCTAAAAGTGAGTTTCTTGCTAATATGAGCCATGAAATCCGCACTCCGATGAATGCAATTATCGGTTTTGGTAATTTATTAGTTGGTGAAGACTTAAACGATGAACAAAAGGAATTTGCCCAGATAATCAAAGCATCCGCTGAACATTTATTGTTACTCATCAATGACATTCTGGATTTTTCCAAGATTGAAGCCAAACAGCTCCATGTAGAGATTATGCCATGTTCATTAGATGAAATACTCAGCTATATCCAGGCAACTACAAAATTAATGGTAGAAGAAAAAAACCTAAGTTTTGAAATTAATAAGTGTCAGGATTTACCTTCCCAGATATTAACTGACCCAACTCGACTAAATCAATGTTTAGTTAATCTTGTCAATAATGCCGTTAAATTTACCGAAAATGGCTATGTGCATCTATGTTTTTCTTGAAGATATTGATGGTACACCCTATGTTCATTTTGATATTGAAGATTCTGGTATTGGTATCGATAAAGACAAGCATCCGGCAATCTTCGAACCTTTTATCCAGGAAGATGGAAGTATCTCCAGAAAGTATGGCGGTACCGGACTGGGCTTGTCGATTACCAGGCAATTAGCAGCGTTGATGGGTGGTCATCTCGCTTATACCAGTGAACTTGGCAAAGGTTCAATATTCTCACTTGTAATTCCCATTGGCGTTGATGTGTTTGAAGAGCAATTACTGTGCCAACAATAATCCTTTCATAAGCCATCCTTGCCGCCGGCTCACACGATTCTGCTGATCCCCCCCCGGGCGATAATACCAATCTGTTACAACTTGACCATTGCCCCGAAATACCTTATAATTCCCCAATTATTGTGTTTTTTCACTGGTAAAATGGCTTTTTAAGCTAAAAACCTAAAATACGAAGGATTTAATATGAGTAAACTAATCGGAAATGCTATTGTTGGCCAATCTGGCGGACCAACTTGTGTTATTAATCAGTCTCTGGTAGGCGTGATCGAAGAACATTTCAATCATGGCTGTATCGAAACTCTTTATGGTGCTCGTCATGGCAGTGCTGGCATTTTGAAAGAAGATTTTGTTGATCTGTCCGCTCTGGCGGTCAAAAACGGCAATGTTGATATGGAATATCTCAATAAGCTCGCTTATACCCCATCAGCTGCATTGGGCAGCACCCGCGATAAACCAGATGAAGAATATTGCAAAAAAGTTTTCGAAGTCTTTCAGAAACATAATATCCGCTATTTCTTCTATGCCGGTGGCAATGATTCTTCTGATACTGCCCGCATCATTCGTGATATGGGCGTTAAAAGTGGCTATGACCTGAAAGTCTTCCATATTCCTAAAACTGTCGATAATGATCTTTGCGGTATTGACCATTGTCCAGGTTTTGGCTCAGCTGCTAAATTTGTGGCTCAAGCTATCATGGGCGACAATCAGGACAGTCGTTCGCTGCCTGGTATTAAAATTGATGTTATCATGGGGCGTCATGCCGGCTTCCTTACCGCCGCTGCCGCTCTTGCCCGTCAGAATCCTGGCGATGGCCCGCATCTGGTTTATGTTCCTGAACGCAATGTTTCCATGGAACAGTTTATCAGCGATGTCAAAGCTGCCAAAGCCAAATATGGCCGTTGCCTGGTTGCTGTCAGCGAAGGTATCCATGATGAAAACGGCACACCCTGGGCTCAGCGGATGGCGGAGAACGTCGAAAAAGATGCTCATGGCAATATCCAGCTTTCCGGCTCTGGTGCATTGGGTGATTTCCTGATTGGCCAGTTGAAAAAAGCTATGCCGGGCGAAAGAATGCGTGCTGATACCTTTGGTTATCTTCAACGCAGCTTCGCTGGTATTGTCAGCGAAGTCGATGCCACCGAAGCTCGCGAATGTGGCCGCTTAGCTGTCAAATGGGCCTGCACCGGCGAAAGAGCTTCTGGCTCGGTCAGCTTCAAACGCATTAGCTCAGCACCTTATAGAATCGAGTATTACTGCAATGATCTCGAAAACGTTGCAGCTAAGACCAAATATCTGCCAGATGAATTCATTAATGAAGCAGGTAACAATATCACTGATGCTTTCATCGAATATGCATTGCCGCTAGTTGGCGAACTACCACAAATGGGCTTCATCGCAGGTTGAACCTGCACACAACTTAGCGCGGCATGATTGATGGTATGCATCGCTTCCGTTGGTCGCTTGGCGGCGGAGGTGAGATAGACACTGGAATTTATGCTGGTGATAAGAATTGAAAATATAAAGCATGGGTCAGCAATGGCTCGTGCTTTTTTTGTTTAGTGCGAAAGTAAGAAAGTGTGAGTTGTAGCTATTGCGACGGTGTTTTATGGCACCTGAAGTCAATTCTACCTGACTGCTGACCAAAGTAAGCTAAATATTAGTAGGAATAAGTTTGATATTAATAAAAGTAAGCTAACTATTGGTGATATTAAGTTTGATATTAACAGAAATAAGTTAACTATTAATAATATCAAGTTAACTATTAACAAAATTAAGTTAACTATTGATAAAATGAAGCTAGTTATTATCAGAAGTAAATTAACTATTACCATAATCAAGTTAACTATTGATTAAAGTAAGTTAACTATTATCAATAGTAAGCTTACTTTCGAAGAAAATAAATTTATTTTTATGCTTATAAGTTATTTAATGACAGTGATTTAAGCTAATTATGGGCAAACCTGGCTTGGCATTGTTGATTTTAAGTGGTATAATAGCATTAGCATTGAATTATTATAAAATCTAAGATTAAAGGGGGCATATTATGGCCAGATTTCCTAAAAGAGAAGCAGATATTGCCGAATTGGCTAATTTGATGGCGGCCGGTTTAGCTGATAATACCGAATTGTATCCCAATCCCCCGATTGCCCCGGCAGAGCTGGCTGAGACCCTGAGCCAATATCATGGGGCCCGGGATGCCGTTGTTGCCGCGGCGGCAGCTTATGATGCGGCGGTCACTGCCAAAAATGAGGTGCTGGCCAGACTGATCGGCCAGGTGAAATCTGATATCAAATATGCCGAAAACACCGCTGGTGGTCAAAGCGAAAAACTCAAAACTCTCGGCTGGGATGGACGCAAAGCCAAAACCGCTTTAGCTCCGCCGGGCCAATGCCGGCAGCTGGAAGTTGCCCGGCAGGGCGATAGCTGGTTATTACTGAAATGGAAGTCGCCAGTTGCCGGGGGTAAGCCGGCAGCTTATATGGTGATGCGTCGCCAGCGCGACAATGGCAGCTTTCAGGAAGTAGCTACTGCCATGGATACCCAAATCAACTTAGTAGAACAACCCCGCGGCCTTGAACTGGAATATCACATCCGAGCAATCAATAAAGCCGGCCAGGGCCAACCCAGTAATACCGAAATGGTGGTGCTGTAAGAAGGTGAGAAAGTTTGAAAGTGAGAAGGAGAGTAAGAGAGTAAGTGGCATTCGAAAAGGACTGGTCAAATCGCTAGAGGAATGGCATTATTCCAATGCGGCTGTATGGGAAAAATTGAGAAATGACCCTGCTGATATTGACCGTGACCAATGGCCAGCGTGATACAGCTTTTAACCATCGGTTAACAAGCTAACCGCTGCCACCCGAGGCGATCAGGTCTGTAACTTCAATGCCATTGATTGTCATTACTTAAATACCTCGCCGCAGCTAAAGTGTTAAATGATAACTCCATCCCGCAGGTGATATTCATTATCCATCCGCCGGGCTAGTTCTGGCCAGTGGGTTGCCACTATCAGCGTTATGCCTTCTTCCTGATTCAGCTTACATAATAAATCCACAAGTTCGGTGGCGGTATTATGATCTAAATTCCCCGTTGGTTCATCGGCAAGCAAAATCGTAGGCTGATTCATCAGGGCCCGTGCCATAGCCACCCGCTGCTTTTGCCCGCCGGAAAGTTCGGCAGGGCGGCTATTGGCTTTATCTGCTAGTCCCACGCTTATCAGCAGTTCTGTGGCCCGGTCTTTGGCATGTTTATTGCAATGGCCCCCGGCCAGGGTCGGCAGCATTACATTTTCCATAACCGAGCATTGGTTCAGCAGATGATGATCCTGAAAGACAAAGCCAATATGTTCATTGCGCAAAAGGGCCAGCTCTTTATCATCGAGACTATTGATATTGACCCCATTGATTTCAATTGTTCCGCTGCTGGGCTTATCCAGCGTACCGATTAAGTTCAGCAGCGTACTTTTACCTGAACCGGATGGCCCGACAATCGCCACGGCATCGCTGCGTCTGATTTCCAGGTTAATCCCCTTCAGTACCGCAAGGTTTTCATCGCCGTTGCCCTGATCATACTGTTTGCAGATATTTTCCAGTTTTATTAAAGCCATTGTTCTATCCTGACAGATTAAGGCACTCTAAAAGACCTCGATAATCGTGCTTTTGACCATAAAAACCGGTATCAAATAAAATCTTTAGAGCAACTCTATAATAAATTTCCCCACCATTATACCAATCATCATCGCCGTTACCAATATAAAACATAGCGGCCCAGCAATGCCACAATAACGCTCCGATTTAACCGGGCTTAAGCTAATGGGCCCAAAGCCAGCAGGTAAATAAATCACTTCCGCTGCGACCATCATGGGCAGGTGCTCGCTGGGATTCGATTACATTGGAGCCAGTTGGCAGCGATTATGGCCAAATCTTCGAGATTAATAATACAGTCATTATTGACATCGCCAGCTAAAGGCGGTTCACATTCCCAGATATTGATGACCCATGCTTCCGGAACGGTGGCGACCCATGCCTCTGTTTGCCCATTGGGGTTAGTGCCAACCCCTACAATGGTCAAGCCATCGGCGGAGATACCGTTTGCGGAGGTCAAAGTCCAATCGTTGCTATCTACGCCATTGGCACTTAGCATATCCATCAAAGATATCATGCCATTTTCTTGGTCCCAGATAAAGGCTTCCTGGGCGTTCGATGCGTAACTGCTACACCCCACAATAGTTGAACCATCGGCCGATACGTCATTGGCAATGCTAAGGATGTCACCACCGGGTAAATAGCCAAGACTTATCATGCCCTCATCTTCGTTCCAACGGAAAGCTTCATAGCCCACTGCGGAATTGCCTGAATTGCCATATCCCACAATGGTCGAACCATCGGTAGATACGCCATTGGCTTCGCTATTGAAGCGACCGCCGGGCAAATCGCCAAGACCGACCATGCCCCCATCTACCGTCCAACGGAAGGCTTCGGAGCCGGATACTGATACGCTCCATCCCACAATAATCGAGCCATCGGCTGATACGCCAGTGGCACCGCTAAAGGTGCTACCGCCGGATAAATCACTCAGGCCCATCATGCCGTTATCTTTGGTCCAACGGAAAGCTTCAGAGCCGGATGCTGATTCACTAAAACCCACAATGGTCGAGCCATCGGCCGATACGCCACGGGCAATGCTATAAAAGTTGCCACCAAGTAAATCACCTAGGCCGACCATGCCCCCAGCTGCATTCCAGCGGAAGGCTTCAGTGCCGGATGCGGATTTGCTATATCCTACAATGGTTGAGCCATCGGCTGATATGCCCTGGGCATGGCTATAGAAGTCGCCACCAAGTAAATCACCCAGACCGATCATGCCCCCATTTGCTGTCCAGCGAAAGGCTTCAACGCCGGATGCGGAATGACCATGTCCCACAATGGTCGAGCCATCGGCCGATACGCCACTGGCACTGCTCTGGAAGTTACCGCCGGGAAAATCTCCCAGTCCCTGGAAGCTCATCCCGGCATTCACCTGACTGATTAAGGTGATAGCAACTGCAATAGCGGTCAATAAAAACTTCTTCATCATTTTCTCCTCTTGTAATCTTTTAATACCAGCCCCATCGGGCGTATCAATTATTGTCAGTGTCGCCCCATACTATCAATTTACATACGAAAAAGCAAGCTTAAAATCAATACCGCCCCCAGTGATATCGCAATAGAACGCCGATTTAGCGGATCAAGCGGATATAAACGTAAAGTAATGTGCCCATGCTGATTCGAAGGTATAAAGAGATTGCCTAAATATGCTGTGATTTGACTATCAGTAGCGGCAGTGATATAATTCACAAAAGGTACACCGGCGGCAGGCAGTGCAATGTTTTTGGGTATAAACTCACAGCAATTGAGTTTGTTCGTTTAGTCTGCCTGTAAGTTTATGTCTGGCAAGACCTTAGCAGTGGCTCTGCCAGAAGGAAAAATACCTTTTGGGTATTGGCTTAACTATAATGAAAGTGGGATTGGCATGGAAAAGATATTATTGGCATGTTTTTTATTGTTTTGTTGTCTGTTTTTATGTTCTTGTGTCACTTTGGGGATAGAAAAGCCCAGATATGATACTATCGAAAAGGAAGGCAAATTTGAAATTCGTCAATATCCGCCTCAGCTGCTGGCTGAAACCCTGGTCGAATCAGAATTTGACCAGGCAGGTAATATCGCCTTTCGCAGACTGTTTGATTATATATCCGGTAATAATCGTTTGAAAGAATCCATTTCCATGACCTCCCCGGTCAAACAGCAGCAGACTGCCCAAAAGATTAAAATGACCGTTCCGGTGAATTTGCAGCAGGCCCAGGGCAAATATGCGGTCAGTTTCTTTATGCCAGCGAAATATACCATAGAGACTTTGCCGGAGCCTTTAGATGACAATGTCAAGATCAGATCGGTTCCGGCCCGCAAAATGGCGGTACTGCGATATTCGGGCACCTGGAGCCAGTCAAGATATGAGAAATACCGCGATTCTCTGAAAAAACTTATTCAGGATAAGGGCCTGGAGATAATTGGTGAGGATATTTTTGCCCGTTATGACCCGCCATTTCACCTGTGGTTCGTTCGCAGAAATGAAGTAATGTTCCCAGTTAAATAAAACCCCGCTAGTTTGAAGGTGTTAAGCATGAGATTTTTCCCAAATATACTTATAGCTTTGATAATATTGTTTACATGTCAGCAGTTACCAGCCCAGGATAACAGCCAGCCAAGTCGCTACGGCTTTTCCATGGGGCCCGGTGTCATTATTTCTGATAAACCATATAAAGGCATGGATGCCCGGGTAAATGCCTTTCCTTTTATTTCTTATCAGGGTCCGGACTTTTATCTCAGAGGCCCCGGCGTTGGCTATAAAGCCTTTGATAATGAAAAGCTGTCATTAAATATAATTGGCAATTGGCGTTTTGATGGCTATGAAGATGATGACAGTAAGTATCTCGAGGATATGGACAGCCGGAAGATGACAGCGGAGCTGGGTATCGCCCTGGATTATACCGATGGCTTTGGCAAAACGAAGCTTTCGATCTTAAATGATGTCCTTGGCCGCCATGATGGCCAGGTTATTCACCTGTCATACAGCAAAACCTTTAGGAGTCAGAAACTTTCATTGACCCCTTCGACCGGGATCCAGTGGCACAGTGGCAAGTTTGTCAATTATTATTATGGCATTAAATCCAGCGAAGTAGCCCCCGGCAGGCCGCGTTATCATCCCGGTGATTCTTTTGACCCTTTTATCGCTTTGCAGTTAATCTATCGGATCAGTGAGAAGTGGGATATCTTTTCAAATATAAAATATCAGCAGCTGGGCAAAGAAATTTATGCCAGCCCGATTGTCGATCAGGACCATAAAATATCATTTATGCTCGGTCTGATTTATCGGTTCTAGCAGCATAAAGAATCAGCCCCGGATTTGAAATTATTTTATCAAGCAAATCCGCAAGGACAAAGTTGTTTGGTATTACTTATGCTCATCCTGCCCCAGACTGGATGAAAGTAGTTGTGATCGTAAGCTGTTGGCATATAGGTCTTGCTCAATAGCACAACAAATGGTTCAGGAAATTTTATTTGTATGATTTTCATTGAACTGACATGGCATATTTGTCAAGCTAAGGTGGTAATTGTGGGTTGTTTTGGGTTGTTGTCGCAGAGACAGCCACAAATAATATGCAAAAAAAGATATGGCCGCCAGGATTTTCTCCAGATTCATCACAATGAACGTTAGTGAAATTGTGCTCACGGAAGTTTCTGCTAATTTGGACATTATCAGGCTCAGGCTAAAGCGTCTTTTGCCCTGGCCAAACTTGCCTTCGACCGGAATCCGGGCGACTTCATCTTGATATTTTGGCGAAAAGAAATGATAGCTATCATCTGGAATCAGGGTTCGTTAGTGTTTTTGGATAGCCTAAGCGAGCAATATAAAAAGCTACGCAGTCAGCCTAAACGCAAGGCAATAAAAGCATTGCAAAAGTATATCGCTACTCGTGTCGACATGACCGATTATCCGACTTTTAGAGCCAATGGTTTCGACTGTGGCTCAGGCCCAACCGAATCATTTTGTGGCTGCCTGACCCGACGCCTCAAAGGCCGTGGCATGCGATGGGATAGCGACAATGCCGAAGCAGTGATGGCCTTAGCCAGCATCTACTATACCGATCAATGGCAGCGATATTGGGGCACCCAAAAACACGCCGCATAACTCTGCCACTAAAAAATCTCACTCACTTTACTGGAAAGCTGGAATTTGTTTCTTGACAAAAACAGCAATAATAGTTATAATTATTCGTATAGGAATCTGTTTATTTTTATCATTCGGTAAATGTCGGCCACAATCTGCAAAATATTACCACATGCATTAATAAACTGTGATTGTAGCGAGTAGCGATTAGCTTTAGTTAATAATACTTGTATCCGAAAAACATGGGGAGAAAATAAGTCGTGAATCCCAAACAATATTTTATATTATTTCACAAAAAGTCGTTTGTGCATATTTTGTATTTGCTCATTGGTTTATTTGGTTTTTGTCAGCTTTCAATCGGCTCTGAACCTTCGCTACGGCCTGGGATTGGGGCCACAATATACGATGGCGGGGTAACATTTCGAGTTTGGGCACCTAATGCGAACTCGGTAAGTGTCACTGGAAGTTTTAATGGCTGGAACCCACAAAGCAACTATCTGGCTCCCGAAGGGGATGGCTGGTGGTCCGGCGACGCTACAGAGGCCAGAGTGAATGACCAATACAAATATGTGATTGATGGGTGGCTATGGAAAGTAGACCCTCGCGCAAAAGATGTTGTCAGCTCAGTAGGCAATGGTATCATTGTTGACAGTAGATTTGACTGGATACCTTTTACGGCACCGACATGGAATAATATGGTGATTTATGAAATGCATATAGGCACCTTTAATGACAGCCCAGGTGGTCGACCAGGTAATTGGCAATCAGCAATAGCCAAACTTGACCATTTGCAGGCAATGGGAATTAATGCCATAGAAGTTTTGCCTGTGGCAGAATTTCCATCTGATTTTTCGTGGGGATACAATCCGGTAAATCTCTATGCTCCGGAAAGTGCTTATGGAAGCCCTGAAGATATGCGGGAATTTATTAATGAATGTCACAAACGCGATATAGCGGTATTGCTGGACGTTGTTTACAATCATGTCGGGCCGACTGATCTTGACAATTCTCTTTGGCGTTTCGATGGCAGTGGCGCTGAAAATATGGGAGGGATATATTTTTATGAAAATCAAAATCGTTATACACCCTGGGGGGATACGAGGTTAAATTATTTTACTGGTGAAGTCCGGTCATTCATTCGAGACAATATTATGCATTGGCTAAATGAATATAATGTAGATGGTTTTCGCTGGGATGGTACCGCTTATATTCGCACGATCAGTAATTCAGGTGACAATATTCCCGAAGGATGGTCGCTGATGCAATGGATAAATAATGAAATTGACATAGCCAACAGCAATAAAATATCTATCGCTGAAGATATGCAGAATAATGAGTGGCTAACTAAAACTACCGGAGGCGGCGGAGCTGGTTTTGATTCTCAGTGGGATGCGGGATTTCATCATAAAGTAGTTGACGCCATCCAGACAGCCAATGATTCTGATCGCAATATGTGGGAAGTTAAAAACGCAATAACCAATTATTATAATGGAACTGCGACGCAACGGGTAATTTATACTGAAAGTCATGATGAAGTTGGAATTTTAAGCGGGAATGCTCGTGTGCCGGAAGAGATATGGGTGGGTAATGCTTCAAGCTGGTTTTCAAAAAAACGATCGACTCTCGGAGCTGGCATCGCATTTACCAGTCCAGGGATTCCGATGTTATTTATGGGGCAGGAGTTTCTTGAAGATGGGGCATGGCATGATAATGACCCATTGGACTGGTCAAAAGCTACTACTTATATAGGTATTAAATCTCTTTATACCGATTTGATCTCATTAAGGAAAAATATAGCGAAAACATCCCGTGGGCTTTCGGGAAATAATGTTAATGTATTTCATGTAAACGATACTGACAAAGTTATTGCATGGCATCGCTGGGATAAAGGAGGCTTTGGGGATGATGTTGTCATAGTCGCAAATTTCAGCGCACAGGGCTATAGCAGTTACAATATCGGTATGCCTCGCGGCGGCAAATGGCATGTTCGATTCAACAGCGATTGGCAGGGATATGACCCATCATTTAACAATTGGATTTCGCATGACACAATCGCATACGGTGGTTCAATGCATGGATTAAATTATAATGCAAGTATAGGGTTGGGACCCTACACAATGGTGATACTGTCTCAGGGTAATAGCCCGGACATCAATAATGATAAGGAAATTAACATAGATGATTTTGCGTTGCTGGCGAGTCAGTGGCAAACCGACAGCGGATATGCCGATTGGAATGAGTCCTGCGATTTAAATGATAGCGGGAAAGTGGACATGATTGATTTTAGTATTTTATTGTCGTATTGGCTTGAAGGTGCAAAAACAAATTAAACACTATAATTGCTAAATACCAGTCTTCGCCTTGAAATAATTTCCCGGTAATTGCTTGATCAGTCCTTTAAGCTGTAACTTGGTAACGGCGGCGTTTACCTGGCCGGCATTTAGTTTTGTTCGCTTTATCAGCTGATCTATATGAACCGGATGTTTGTCAATATTTGATATGATTGTCAGTTCATCATCAGGTAAATTTAATTGGGTGTAATCGAGTGTCGTCGCTTCAACTTTATCAATAGTTTCTTTGGATTTTGCATCGGCGTATTTTTCCATGTCATTGCCGAGGTAGCCAATAGCTTCTAAGATGTCATCAATACCTTCGACCAGTCTTGCCCCGTCTCGAATCAGTCGGTGGGGCGTTTCAGAGCCGGGGCTGTCGATAGGGCCAGGTACGGCCATCACTTCGCGTTCATATTCCATTGCTAACCGGGCAGTGATGGCAGCTCCAGATCGTCTGCGTGCTTCAACTACCACCGTCCCCAGGGTTAAACCTGCTATGATGCGATTGCGGGCGGGGAAATTATTAGAGATTGGTTCAAAGGTCAAAGGCAATTCACTGACTACTGCACCGCTTTGGCGAATCTCGTTGGCTAAATCTTTATTTTCGGGTGGATATACCCCAGCTAAGCCTCTACCCTGGACGGCTATGGTTCTGCCCTTAGCTGCTAATGCCCCCCGATGGGCTGCGGTGTCGATGCCACGGGCTAAACCTGAAACTACCGTAAAACCTGCCGATGCCAACAAGTGCGAAAGCCTGCCAGCCTGTTCCATGCCATAATGGCTACAGGACCGTGAGCCAACCATAGCGATAGCGAGTTTGTCCTGACGAACAAGTGTGCCCTTTACATAAATCACATAAGGGCGGTCATTGATTCGTTTTAAGCCATCGGGATAATCTTCATGGTCAAAGTGGATAATTTTAACGCCCAGCTTCGCAGCCAGAGCCAATTCTTCTTGAGCTTTGTCATCTCTCCGTGATTCAATAATACGGATGGCTTTTTTCTGGGAGATGCCAGGTATCCGGGTCATCTCAGATGCCTTGGCTTCATAAATTGCATCAATGGAGCCGAAGTGTTCCAGTAGGGCACCGATGGTCTTAGAACCCACCTGGTCAGTCAAATGTAACCCCAGCCATTTCAATACCATATTTTGATCTACATCACTCATTAATAGCTCCCTGTATTTTTGGATTCTATTTGTGTAAAGCGTTGATGGCTTCTGTGATTTCCTTTTCTCCCAGATCATCTGCGATAATGCATTGCCCAATAGCTTGTAACAGTATAAATACAATCTTGCCGGCTTCGATTTTTTTATCCTGCAGCAGTGCTTGCCACATATCGTCAATCGGCAAATCATGTTCTACATCAATCGGTAATTTGAAATCAGCCAATAGCTTTTTTATTCTTATTGAATCTTCCTGGCTTAGGATACCGCGTTTGACAGCGATATCGTTGGCAGCTATCATGCCCAGTGCGACCGCCTGGCCATGATGATAATCATATTGTTTCAAAACTGTTTCAAATGTGTGACCGATTGTATGACCGAAATTTAATATTCTTCTAAGCGATGCCTCCTGTTCATCGGCGGCTACAACTTCGGCTTTTATCCGGCAATTATTGGCTACGATGTCAATTAATAAATTCTGGTTAAGGGCGATAATGGCATCCTGATTCTGCTCTAGAATATCAAAAAAATCTGCATCACGAATACAGGCATGTTTGACTGTCTCGGCCAATCCGCAGCCCAGTTCCATTTCTGGCAATGTTTTTAATGTATTGATATCAGCGTAGACAAAGGCGGGCTGATAAAATGCGCCGATCATATTTTTCCCGCAAGGGTGGTTTATCCCGGTTTTGCCGCCAACACTGGAATCGCTCATCGCCAGCAGTGAAGTCGGCACTTGTACGAATTTTATTCCCCTTTTGAAAGTAGCAGCGACAAAACCAGCTAAATCCCCAACTACGCCACCGCCCAATGCGATAACCGCATCTGACCGTTCGACAGTAAATTTAAAAAAGTCATCATAGATTTTACTTACAACTCCCAATGACTTTGAGTTTTCCCCCGCTGGCACAGTAATTGTATAAAACTCAATGCCAACACTTGCCAGAGATGCTTTGATAATCTTATCATACAAAGGGCCAACATTGGAATCGGTTATGATAATCGCCCGTTTGGATTTACAGTGAAACTTAAAGCATTGACCAAAATTATCCAGAGTTTCCGAGCCGATATAAATCGGATAACTCCTCTGGCCCAGTTCAACCGGGACGATCTTGCCTGTGAAATTTTCTATAGTATTAATGTTTTTCATATTATTTTCTGCTAACTGTTTTTTTTAGAATCAGCCATAATATTACGGAAATGCCCAAAAGCAATACCGGCCATTTCGATTTAGTGCCTGTTGGTTGGCTGATTTCTATTGATTCATCCAGGTTATCCGCGACTAAAACAATAAAATCCAGCTTTTCATAATCAGGGCCGGGTTCCATTGTCTCACTACGTAATAGCATATAGAAAAAACCGGTAAAGTCAATAACTCTGGTTGGTATATGGTCAGGTTTTTGCTTTAAAAGTACGACCGTAGCATAAGATTTGGCAGTAGATATCCCCTTTTCTGCTGGTAAAATTATCTTCGCTGTGATATAATGTAATTTGGGTTTGGATTGACGTGTCAATGTGATAGTTTTTATTTGATCGTGTAGTATGATATTGAAGTTGCACAGTTTGGCACGGAATGATTGTGGGTTATTGAGCAATTCTTGAGGGTTTGGGCTGATTATCTGCTCCTTTTTCGCTCTTTTGAGTTTTTTCAGCAACTCATAAAGCCCTTGCTGATCTATTGTGTTCAGGTGATCGGATATATCGTCCAAAGCAATTTGATTGGTTTTTTCAGGATCTTGGTTTTCCTGTGCACTAAGTACTTGGTCTCCCATAAACAGGGCGGCCCAAAAACTGAAGCCGATTGTAAAAATTGCATATAAGAAAAAGTATTTGTGTATGGATTTCACGGTGATTTTATCTCTAT
Source organism: Phycisphaerae bacterium (assembly GCA_016342495.1). GTDB lineage: Bacteria > Planctomycetota > Phycisphaerae > Sedimentisphaerales > SM23-30 > JAEIOG01. The sequence goes on along the minus strand of JAEIOG010000070.1, from coordinate 13,906 downwards.
TATTGAGTCTTATTCGCTTGCGGGGCGTATGTCTATAAAATATTATTTACTTTACATTCGGTTCTGATTGATAGTTACAGCGAAAAAGCTTGATATTATTCTCAAAATCTATATAATGCATAAGCGACTATGTACGCATATTGTCCAAGACATTTTATAACCATAGAAGGATATTATGGCAACTACAAAAAAAAGGACTACCGCTATTAAAACTTACAGAGATGCTTTAGCTTTCCTGTTTAGTAATACTAATTATGAAACCGCCAAACGTTTGAGATACAATAAAGATACTTTTGATCTTAATCGCATGGAGGTACTGTTGGAAATATTAAAGGACCCCCATAAAAAAGTCAAGACTATTCATATAGCAGGCACGAAGGGCAAAGGCTCTACCTGTACAATGCTCTCAGAGATGTTGCAGAGCAATGATTACAAAGTTGGGCTTTATACTTCCCCGCATGTTTTAGATATGCGTGAACGTATTCAGGTCGATGGCGAAATGATTACTCGTGATGATATGATAAAGCATGTCAAAAAATTATCTGTCGCAGTAAAAAAGATGGCTGATAATCCACCTACTTTTTTTGAAATTATGACTGCGATAGCATTTTGTCATTTTGTTAACTGTAAAGTTGACTTTGCTGTTATTGAGACGGGTATGGGTGGCAGACTCGACAGCACAAATGTTATTATTCCAGAAGTTGTTGGTATAACCAGTTTGAGTATGGACCATCAGGCCCAACTGGGTGATACCATTGACAAAATCGCAATGGAAAAAGCTGGTATATTCAAAGAGGGCATCCCTTCATTTTCAGTTATGCAGGATGATTCAGCAATGAAAGTACTGAAAAAAGAAGCTCTAAGAAAGGGCACATCTTTGAAGTTCACCGGCAAAGATATTGACTTTTCCTATAGATTTGAATCTTCACGTGAGTTAGGTCCGCATAATCGAATATGTTTGACGACGCCAACCAGCAGATACGAGCATTTACCAGTGCCATTATTAGGTGAGCATCAGGCGATCAATTGTGGTTTGGCTTTGTCAATCCTTGACGGACTTAAATGTCGGGGCTTTGCGATCAATGACGAAAAAGTTGTTTTGGGTCTGGCTAATACTGCTTTGCCCGGGCGTATGGAAATTATCCATGAAGACCCTAGAATATTAGTTGATGGTGCCCATAATGCCGCTAGTATAAAGGCCGTTATTCAGGCAACAGGCCAACATATCCCCTATGATTCCATGGTAGTGATTTTTGGCTGCTGTGAAGATAAGGATGTTGATGGTATGCTCCAGCAATTGCAATATGGCGCTGATAAGGTCATCTTTACCCGGGTTAAATCGCCCAGGTCCGTTGACCCCGATGAATTGGTTAGAAGGTATACCGATCTTTGCGGCAAGATGTGTCAGGCAGGTGAAACTCTGGAAGAAGCATTGGAAATTGCCAAACCAGCTATCAGTACCGGCGACCTCATCTGTATTACTGGCAGTTTCTATCTTGTAGGTCAGGCCAAGGAGATGATAGCAAAATTACCCAAACCTCAAACGGTTTTCTAAAATAATAATAAATGATTCAAGCCAGCATTATATCAGTGTTGGCTTTTTTTATGCGCAAAAAGTAACAGTAATATCTCAGTTTAAGAATAAATAATCTCTTAAAAGTGGAAAAACTTTTTTTAGACTGCTAAACTCTTAAAATAAAGAGCAAACAACAATTAATAAACAGGTGTATTATGGTAAAAGTTCAAATTGTTTTTTACAGCATGTATGGCCATGTATTCAAATTGGCTGAAGCTATCGCTCAGGGCGTATGCGAAGTTGATAATGCCCAGGCTATCGTATCGCAGGTTCCTGAACTGATTCCGCCTGACAAACTCGAAGCTATCGGGGCTAAGGATGCTCGTGCCAGTTTTGCCCATATTCCAACGGCAACAGTAGAAGATTTAGCCGATGCTGATGCGGTGATATTTGGCACTCCTACCCGATTTGGCAATATGGCCGCTCAAATGCGGAATTTCCTTGATCAGACTTCCGGGCTTTGGCTCAAAGGTGCCCTTATAGGCAAGCCCGGTGGCGTTTTTGTCAGTACGGCTTCCCAGCATGGCGGCCAGGAAACCACCATCCAATCTTTCCATACCACCTTATTGCATCATGGTATGATTATTGTTGGCGTTCCTTATTCGGCACCGGAATTATTAACCATGAATGAAATTTCTGGCGGGACACCCTATGGGGCAACAACCATTGCCGACCACGATGGCAATCGGCAGCCATCCGCAAATGAACTTAAGATTGCACGGTTCCAAGGCCATCATGTCGCTGAAATTGCTAAAAAACTTTGTCGTTCATAAAAAAACAAGGGATATGCTCAATGTTGAACATATCCCTTTTACTGTATCGTCTATGCTTTCCAGCATCTATTGCATTGATTGTATGAATTTTTCGATAGCTTCTTTGGTTTCCAGCAGGTGTTGTCGGGGCAAGGTGGTGTTGATTCCGAGTTGTCCATTTTGACTGACTTCGATGCCAACAGCTAATGCACTTTTGACTTTATTGTTGGTTGGTTCACTTTGTTTACCCATGCCAAGCATGGCAGCATCACCTGCGTATTCGACAACTCTTACAAGATTAACTGTCATCAAAGCGAAATTATTCCCTTCCAGACCATCTAATATTTCTTTAATGAAGGGATTGTTGAATGATTTGCCTTTTTTGATTTTACCGACAAGTCTTTTCAAAGCTCTTTCAGAATTTTTGTCCATGGTATAAACATAATAATCATCAAAGCCTGCCAATGCGATTTCCATAGGCTCTTGCATATTTTCCAATGCCGGATTATTGTTCATTTCTTCGGGGAATTTATATTGCATGGAATATTTATATATATCGATATCATCTAAACTACCAGTTTTGCCATGCCATTTCATTTCAAAACTGAGCTGGTCACCAAATATAGCCATCATTTCCGGGTTCCAGGCTTCAATTGATTGTTTGAAATATTCGATAACTTTTTTGCTATCAGTTGATTTAGAAACAGCGACCATCTTCATTATTGGCTGTTTGGATAAATTGATATCAAAGCTTACTGCTGTTTCTCCGGTTAAATCATAATAGCCCTGAGTGGCATTTTTAAGCTTTTCCATTTGTTTTTCATTGCCTTCGGTAGCCATTATATCCATGAAAAATTCATAATAGCATTTCATTAAGTTTTTAGCTAGTGGATGTTGGTAATCGCTATAGAAGTTGATCATATTATTCTTATTGAAATAGCTCAACATTTGGCCTGGGGCTTTATTGGTCCCGGCAGGTACTGCTGTCAACGCATTATAAATATCGCTACCATTAACTGCGGTAATTAGCATGTTTTCTTTCATGCTGTCGGCTGCAATGGTGATATTACCACTGATATGATCAATGTTTTCAAAAATGGCATTTGCTCCGCTTCGATACATATCCATGATTGCTTCAGAGTCGAATCCTGCATTGCTTTGAGCCTGGGCTTTTGCAATTTCTTTTTCCATTTGGTCCAGACCCATGTCAACAAAAGCTCTATAATTTTTACCTGCCTCTTGAATATTAGCATAATACCATATGCCTTCTTTTGCGGAATTAGCAAGTTCAACTTTATCCAGTTTTTTAGCCATCATTCCGAGTTTTCTTTGGCCAACTTTAGCTTCCAGTTCTGCCATCTTTTCATAATTTGGGGAAAATGCAATTAAAGCGTAGTTGCCGGCCTTATAGCAATGCCCAAAAGTTTCATCATCTATCAATATTTTAGATATTCCCTTGTCTCCTTTGTCGGCTAACATCGGGGCGCCTTCGATTAGCTTATCATAGTCTTTAACCGCTATAGCAATACCAAAAACGCCAGCGGTTCCGGGGGTGGCTACCTGAAAAATGGCGAATTGCCCATTAGCGTCGATACCAAGACTTTCGAAGTCGCCTATTATAAACTTCATCGAGTCATAGAAACCTTGTTTGACTGGCATAGGGCTGACATCTGCCAGATAGCTATCCAGTACAGTTAAAAATCCATCTAATCCATTGATTTTCAGGCAGAAATTGCAGTTAGCTGGCACAAGCTTTAGAACTTCATTATCCAAATCCTTCGACTGAACCGCTGACCCACCTAGAATTAATCCAACCATTAAAAACGCAACAATCCCAAATCTTTTTCCTCTAAACATAATAGTTCTCCTAAAATTTTGTTAATTTCCCTAAAAAACATACCAACTTGTTCTTGATTATACCCTTACATTTCTTTCATGCAAGTTTTTTATTTTGTCAAAATATAAAAAAAACCAGACAAAATCATGTCTGGTATCCCTGTAATAGTTATTTATGTAATAATTATATCTGTAACAATTTTTATTTTGTAGCTTCTTTCAGCTCGCTGACTTTCGCTGCCACCATCGTGGCAATAGCATGTGAATGGCCATTTTCTTCAATTATCCGTACAAAGGCACTACCAACGACTATGCCTTCAACCATGCTTCCCAGTGCTTTGACATCATCTGCGGTTGAAACGCCAAAACCCACACTAACAGGCTTGTCAGTAAATTTTCGGACCATTGCAACATGTTCTGCGATTGGCTTAACATCTAATTTGCCACCGCCGGTTACACCCACACGGCTGATCATATATATAAAGCCTTTGGCGGCTTCACAAATCTTTTTCATTCGTATTTCGCCAGTTGTAGGTGCAACCAAAGGTATTAATGCTATGGAATCATCTAGAAAATCATCCAGTTCATTGCTATGTTCAAAAGGCAGATCAACAACCAAAACCCCATCGGCTCCGGCAGCTTTAGCATCGTTGGCAAATCGTTCAATGCCATAGGCTATGATAGGATTATAATAACTAAATATCACTACTGGGATATCAATTTCTTCCTGGCGAATGTATTTCAATATCCCCAGGGTTTTTTCAAGGGTTATGCCATTGGCAATGGCACGATGTGCTGCTTTTTGAATGACTGGGCCATCACTGACCGGGTCGCTGAAAGCAACTCCTAATTCCAAAACATCAAGTCCGGCTTTGCAGGCTTGGACTAAAATTTTCTTTGAAGTTTCAATATCCGGATCGCCCGCGGTCAAATAGCCCACTAAAGCTTTTTGACCCAATTTTTTTAATTCCTCAAATTTATTTTCCAATCGATTCATATCTATATCCTGTATAATTATATCTTATATTATCTGTTTTAACCTACCCAATACGCGTTCTATTCTTTACTTTTTAGAACTTGCAGAACATGGCTTAAATCCTTATCGCCACGGCCTGATAAATTGATAATCATAATCTGATCTTTATTCATCTTAGAGGCGATTTCCATGCCGGCTGCTATCGCATGGCTACTTTCCAATGCCGGTATAATCCCTTCGGTTTTGCACAACATCTTAAATGCTTCTAATGCCTGGTCATCGGTAATCGAAACATATTTTGCTCTTGCGGTTTCTTTGAGCATAGAATGTTCAGGGCCAACGCCTGGATAATCCAGTCCAGCTGAAACCGAATGTGCTTCTTGAATCTGGCCATCCTGGTTCTGCAAGACATAACTTTTTGATCCATGTAATACGCCGATTTTGCCTTGGCCTAATGTTACGGCATGTTTACCGGTTTCAATCCCAAAGCCTGCTGCTTCGACGCCAATCAATTCAACTTCATCGCATATAAACGGGTAGAATATCCCCATGGCATTGCTGCCACCGCCGACACAGGCGACAATAGTATCAGGCAGACGCCCTTCGGCTTTTAAAATCTGTTTTTTAGTTTCGATGCCAATTACTTTTTGAAAATCTCTTACCATTACCGGGTAAGGGTGAGGCCCGGCAACCGAGCCAATTATATAAAATGTATGCTCAACAGCTCCTGACCAATAGCGTATCGCTGCATTCATGGCATCCTTCAGTGTTCCGGTGCCACTATCGACGGGCACAACTTCGGCTCCGGCCAGTTTCATACGTTCGACATTAGGTTGCTGTCTCTTAATGTCTTCGACACCCATAAAGACTTTGCATTCCAGGTCCAGCAGGGCGGCAGTTATCGCAGTGGCTACACCATGTTGGCCTGCACCAGTTTCGGCTATGACCGATTTTTTTCCCATTTTTTTAGCTAACAGTCCCTGGCCAATGGTATTATTTATTTTATGGGCACCGGTATGGCATAAATCTTCCCTTTTTAGATATATCTTGGCGCCACCGGCAAGTTTCGTCAGGCCAGTTGCATAATATAGCGAGGTAGGGCGACCAACATAATTCTTTAGTAAATCCCCCAGCTCAGCTAAAAAATCTTCGTCTTGCATATATTTTTTACGGGCGGCATCTAATTCATTCGTTGCTTCGATTAGGGTCTCGCCGACATACTTGCCGCCAAAGCCTGCAAACAAACCCAGGTCATCAGGCATCGCACTAAAATCAATTTCTCTATTTTTCATCATTTAACCTTTTATATAATAAATCTAAGTGAATTCGCCAATTATTGAGCATTTATAAGTTCTCGGATAAATGTTTCAGGATTTTTAGCTTCCATGATACTTTGGCCAACCAGGAAATTATGTAAGCCTGCTTCCAGATTCCGCTGAATATCATTTCTGCCAAATATTCCGCTGGCCGCTATCGCCACCATATCATCATCCAGTAATTCAACCATTTCAATTGAATTAGCAATGTCAACATCAAATGAGCTGAGATTTCTGTTGTTGATGCCAATCAGTTTAGCCCCGGCTTTTTTGGCTCGCATCAGGTCATCCTTATCATAAACCTCAACTAATGATTCCAGGCCATATTCTTTAGCTAATGCGATATATTTTGCTAATTGTTCATCATTTAATATACGCACAATCAGTAAAATGACATCAGCTCCTAAGGCGGCAGACTCGATTATCTGATATTCACTAATTGTGAAATCCTTACGCAATACTGGGATAGAAACATTGTCTTTAACTTTCAATAAATCATTTGCAGATCCCTTGAAATATTTTTCTTCAGTCAAAACTGAAATTGCTTTTGCGCCAGCGGTTTCATAAATTATTGCTTGTTTAGCGACATCCACGTCCATACAAATATCACCCTGAGATGGCGATGCTCGCTTGATTTCAGCTATTATATTAACACTATCGCACAAAAGAGCATCAATCAAACTAAGACCACGATGGCCTCTGGCTTGATTGGCCAAAATTTCAAGCGAACAACGTTGCATGAGTTCTTCAACTCGAGCTTTTTTATCGGCTACTATTTTATCCAGAAAATTACTCATATATTTACTTATCTCACTTTGTCATCTCAATTAAACTGGCTAGTTTTTCTTTAGCATTGCCGCTATCAATGGCTGCCGCTGCCATTGTGACCCCTTGCCTTAAATCGTCAGCTAAATCTGCTGCTACAATCGCAGCGGCGGCATTAATTACAACAATATCCCGATTGGCCCCTTTGGCGCCATCTAAAATATCTCTGATTAGCTGTGCATTAAATTTAACATCTCCGCCAGAAATTTCTTCGGTATCATAAAGGTTATCGAAATATTGCTCTGGGAAAATGTCATAGGTTTGTACCTGGCCATCACGCAATTCGCTTACTCGTGTAGCATCGCAAACTGTGATTTCATCCATACCATCATGGCCATGAACTACAAAGGCTCGTTTGACACCAACTAACTGTAAAGCCTGGGCAAACATTTCAGTTAAACCCGCTGCATAAACGCCCATTACCTGTCTGTCAGCACCTGCAGGGTTACTTAAAGGGCCGACCATATTGAATATGCTTCTAATCCCTAATTCTTTGCGTGGTCCAACAGCGTATTTCATTGCCTGATGATAATTCGGAGCAAACATAAAACCGATCCCGATTTCATTTATGGCCATCTCGACTGTTTCGGGGTCAACTTTTAAATTTACTCCCAGTTCTTCCAGCACATCAGCACTGCCACAGGCACTGGATACGCTGCGATTGCCATGTTTAGCAATTCTCACCCCAGCACCGGCAGCTACAATCGCCGCGGTCGTTGATATATTAAAGGTGTTCTTGCCATCGCCACCGGTACCGCAGGTGTCTACCACGGGCATAAATGTGGGTTGGATGTGGATTGCCTTGGCCCGCATACAAGTCGCCGCTCCTGCTAATTCTTCAAAAGTTTCGCCCTTACAAGCCAATGCTGTAATGAAAGCGCCAATTTGAGTGGGGGTTAATTCACCTTCCAGAATTTTATCCATTACCGAATAAATTTCCTTTTGGCTCAAATCCTGTTTAGCTATCAACTTATTTAATACTTCCGTAATCATCAAAACTCCAATAAGCTCATGTTTTTGCTTATGCCATCTGTCTGGCTTTATCGATAAAATTCCTTACCATCTTCTTGCCCATAGGTGACATGATTGACTCGGGATGGAACTGGACGCCTTCGGTCATGTGTTCTTTGTGTCTGATTCCCATAATCATTCCATCGTCGCTGCGGGCGCTGATCTCTAAAACATCCGGCAGGCTTTCTTCTTCAATCACCAGAGAATGATACCTCATCACTCGTGTTGATTTAATCCCTTCAAAGACTCCCTTGCCATCAGCTTCTATAACCGATACTTTGCCATGCATCACCTTAGGGGCCCGCACGATCTTGCCGCCAAATGCCTGGCCAATCGTCTGATGGCCCAGGCATACCCCAAGTATTGGGATTGTGCCTGAAAGTTTTTTCACCACTTCAAGTGAAACTCCTGCATTTTCAGGTCTACCGGGCCCCGGTGAAATAACAATCACTTCCGGGGCCATCTCTTTAATTTCATCCAGTGTTATCTTGTCATTACGCACAACCTTAACTTCAAGCTTCAAACCCATCAAATCCTGAGCCAGGTTATAAGTAAATGAATCATAATTATCAATTAACAAAATCATATCTATTTCCTAAATTTTTTACTTTTCACTTATTTTATCTGGTACATTGCTACGATTGCCATAAGCAAATTCCAGAGCTTTCTTTACCGCTTCAGCCTTATTAACTGTTTCAACGAATTCACTTTCAGGTACAGAATCTGCTACAATCCCTGCTCCTGCCCGAATCTTCAAAATCCCATCTTCGATTACCGCTGTCCGAATCGTGATGGCCATATCCATATTGCCGTTAAAACCGATATAGCCCACCGCTCCGCCATAGGCACCGCGTGGCGAATTTTCCTTCTCGGCGATAATTTCCATTGCTCTAACTTTAGGGGCACCACTAAGGGTGCCGGCAGGAAATGTCGCTTTGATCAAATCAAAAGCATCTTTTTCCTTGTCAATCTGGCATACAATATTGCTCACCAAATGCATAACATGGGAATATCTTTCCACGAACATCAAGTCCGTAACCTGCACCGTTCCGGTCACCGCGATTCTTCCCAAATCATTCCTGCCTAGATCAACCAGCATTAAATGTTCAGCTCTTTCTTTTTCATCTTTCAATAAATCGTCAGCCAGTTCTCTATCTTGCTGTTGTGTCTGGCCGCGTTTTCTAGTCCCGGCGATAGGTCGCAGACAAGCGGTGTTATCTTCCAGTCTCACCATAGTCTCAGGCGAAGCACCAACGACCGTCTGCCCATCAATACGCACAAAATACAGATAGGGCGATGGATTAATATATCGCAATGCCCGATACAGACAAACTTCATCATCTGGGGCTTTGCAGGTAAACTGTTGCGAAATCACTGCCTGGATAATATCGCCGGCAAATATATGTTCCTTGACCTCATCTACCTTGCGTTTATATTCTTCCGGTTCATTATCACTTTCAAATTCAAAACTTTCGATTTGTTTAGGCATTTCTTCAACTGAAAAAGCCCCCTGGACTTTTTTAACTAATTCTGCCAGTTTCTTTTCAACACCTTCATAATATATTTCGCCATCATCTTCTTTATAGGTCAACTGGATGCAAATAACTGTATGCCGGAAATTATCAAAGACAATCATCTCTTCGGGAATAACAAATCTGGCCAATGATTTATCTTTATCCTGCTTATTTGGGATATTTTCGATAAAGCTTACCATCTCATAATCCATCGTCCCGATTAGCCCGCCGGCAAATCTTGGCAGGCCATCAACTTCGGCCATCTCAAAGCCCCTCATCAATTCCCGCAATGCACCAAAGGCGTCGCCATCATGCTTTTGCCGTTTGATATTGCATCCGCTTTGGTATTCAATGTGGTCGGCAAAGACCTTAACCCTGGCCTTGGTCCCCAGCCCGATAAAACTATATCGACCAAAGCTCTGTCCGCCTTGTACCGATTCCAACAGGAATATATCATCTTCGGTTTTGCTGAAATATTGTAACAGCGAAACCGGCGTTTGCGTATCGGCCAACATCTCGCAGCACAAGGGCACCACATTATATTTTTTAGCTAAAGCTTCAAACTCACTTTTTTCTGGGAAACAACTAATATACAACTCAAACTCCTTAGAATCTGTTAATTTTACTTTCTACGGTATTAATTATAAAAGAGGCCATGAACAAATCTCAGATTTTGCTCACAGCCTCTTTCCATTCACTGTTATATAACTTATTTTGCGTTTATTACCGCCGGAAATAGTCATAGCAAAACCCACACCTTAGCTGCCATCGCCAAAGCCACCAATTTTCATTTAGATTTTGCTTATTTATATTTCGCATATTATCTCGCGGTCATAAAGTCATGTTTCTATACTTAGAAACATATATAGATTCTAATATTTATTCCCTATGGTGTCAATGATAATTATTGAAAATTTATAAGTCACTAAATAATAATGATTTATATTGGTCTTTGCTGAGTCGGCCAGCTGTTTTTCTTACTCTTACTATCGTCATTTTAGCCTTTGCAGTCCATTATTTTCCCTTGCAAAGTAAAAAAAATGGGGGATTAAAAGATTGTTTGTGTTTATTTCTGGATGTATTGGAACTGGATTTATGCTTTATATTCAGGATTCTCTTGGCAGAGCAATTTGAAAAGTTGCACCGATGGTAGTATTGACTAATTTTATGTGGCCTCTATGGGCCTGAGTCAATCTTTGCACCAGTGCAAGGCCTAAGCCAACACCAGTTGTAGTACGGGTAGATTCCTCGTGACATCTATAGAATGGGTCGAAAATATTTTTCTTTTGCCGATGTGGGATGCCCGGGCCATGATCTTTAACCTCAATAATTGCATTAGGGCCGTCGACCCTGGTGCGAATGATTATTTGCTTGTTGTCGGTATTGTTGGCATATTTTATCGCATTATCAACCAGATTAATTACCATTTGCATAATGGCATCGCTGTCAAAGGCAAAGGCCTGTATTGGCTCGAAATTATTAATTATTTCAAAATCAGCCCGGGTTGCACATGGTTTGATCATTTCAATTGCTTTGCTTATGCAATCATTTAAATCACCCAGCTGAAAATCATATCTTTTGCTGCCTCTTTGTAGCCGGGAAAAGTCCAGCACATTTTCGATCAGCCTTGATAGTCTTTCGCTTTCCTGTCTGACATTGCTGTAATATTGTTGCTGCTTATTAGTATCTTTGACCCAGTTATTTTCGAGCATTTCGGCATACATGCGAATCGAAGTTAATGGTGTACGCAATTCATGCGAGACCGCCGAGATGAAATCATCTTTTTTACGGTTAAGCCTTATCTGGGAATTCATGCTATGCCAGATCCCTCCGCCGGCCAGTCCCATCATAACCAAAGCTATTGCAATGATACTGAAATACCAGATTTTATATTTTGATATTTCTTTGATGATCCATAAAGGGTCAGTTTCAGATAAGTTTACCACTATTTGACCAAAATCAAAATCCAGAATGGCAGCATAAGCAATGCTGGACTCTGGTAATTGTTCAGGTGAAATAATATAAGCCATGCCTGTTTTCTTATATCGATCAGCTGCACGATTTATTATATCTATTAGTTTTTCACTTTTGAATTTAAAACCCTGAACCAGATGTTGATCTTCAATTTGTACATGGCGTAAGAAGAAAATCTGTCCGTCAAATATGCCGTTAGCTTCAGGTGTCGCAGTTATTGTCTGGGTAGAAAAACCATCGATACGAATCGGGACAGTTTCTGAGGAATCGAATCTTTGCTGGGTTTGTTGCGCAATTCTTTGATCGGGAGCATTTAGCATACCCTGTTGAGACATATCATTATTTAATGCCTGCCTGTTATAATCGATATTAGCTCGGCTTACATTCATGGTCTTTGTTTTTTGCTGTTTCAAGTCCATATAATAATTTGCTGAGTTATCGCTTTTGGAGGCCGCTAATCTATTTTGAGGATTTGAATTAAGTTCAGGCGTTCCCATCCCCATCCCCATCCCCATCCCCATCCCCATCCCCATCCCCATCCCCATCCCCATCCCCATCCCCATCCCCATCCCCATCCCCAGTCCCGGCCCCATTCCGTCAGAACCGGAACTTCTGGATTGTTGGCCTTGCCTTGCGTTTGAAGTTTTAAATCCAGGAATATTATTTTTTGTTATATTGCTGGTTATTGATGGCAGTAGATTTTTTTTAACATTATCGATAATAGCATTGTTTTGATAAAGTTTATCTTCATTTTGTGAATTCAGAAATACTTGAGAATAGGGTGTTATGACATCGCCTTGAGAGTTGACCTGGAAATGGCCAAGAGCAAAAGAAGATTCAAATTTGTCTGCCAGTTCAGATTGGACCATGGGAATAGTTTGAGATTCATTCAGGTTATCAGTGTAGTCAGGCACATGGAAGGGCTGGTAATCGGTATATGGCCTTTGTTGTTCGGTTTTAATAAAATGCTCGAGTTGTTCTTTGACATCGATCCTGATCTGGTCGGCCACAGCAACAAAATCGCCTTTGCGTTGTTCCTGCATGCCTTGCTGTCTGACCCTGATAGAATTGTACCCCAGCCAGCTTAGACCTGCCATCGTCGAAAACATCAGCAGAGCTAATATGCTCAATCGTCGGTAAAGCTTCTTTTCATTAAGACTATATTGTTTTTTTTTTGCGTTTATGTCCATATTATAATTATTGGCTGTATTTATACCCAGCACCACGAATCGTAGTTATTATATCAGGTCCTGATGCGTTTTGTTCGATTTTGCCGCGAAGTTTAGCAATGTGCATATCTACTGTTCGTGTGCCAAACTGCGACATTTCTTCTTTCCATACTTTTCCGTATAGTTCCTTACGCGATATTATCCTGTTGGGGTTGGCGGCGAAATATTGAATGATAGCTGCTTCACGTGCGGATAATTCAATATTTTCATTTTCTGAAGATATTGTCAGGTTCTGTACGTCAACATTCCAGTTGGCGAATTTGAAATTATGGCCTACGGTTTTAGCCGGATCGGTCCTGCGAAGAACCGCATTGATTCTGGCTAATAATTCTTCCAGCGAAAAGGGTTTGGTTATATAGTCATCAGCTCCGCTGTTTAATCCATTAATTTTGTCATTTTCCTGACCTTTAGCGGTAAGCATGATAATTGGCGTTTGTAAACCTTTTTCCCGCCAGCGATTGCATAGTTCTTCTCCGCTGATTTCCGGTAACATCAGATCTAGTAAAATAAGGTCAAAACTTTTACTGTTGACAGTCTGGTCGGCTTCAAGGCCATCGCTTGCTGTAAATACTGCAAAATCATGGTATTCCAGAAAATCCTGCAAGCCCTCACGGATTCTTATTTCATCTTCAACGACTAGTGCTTAGTCATAATTAAAGGTTTGGGTCAATATTGCCGATACATCTCCATATGAAGATAACTGTTATTTGATTATGGAGAATCACTTATGGCTAAAAAATATATTGTCAAACTCTCAAAACAAGAACGTAGTGCATTAATTGATTTGAAGAAAAATCTTGTAGCTTCTTCGCAAAAAATACAGAGAGCAAATGTGCTACTCAAAGCTGACAGTAACTCTAGTAACTGGACTGATTTTAGAATAGCTGAGGCTCTGGA
>JAEIOG010000069.1 GCA_016342495.1 Phycisphaerae bacterium | reverse complement strand
AAAATGAGCCGTCTCACTCAAACAGCCATCGGACCCAAAACGGTTGGGTTTGAAAACATTGTGCAACAGGCTCTATACTTATTAATTGATGGTACTGAAATGCTTGTGCAATATCTGTAAAATACCGGATTTATATATCTAATAATTATAGGAGATACCATGAAAGAAAAAATATTGTTAGTTTCCATTTTATTGAATTGCCTAATTGCTGCGACTTATGCATGGCATTCCAGTGCGTCAGCCAGGGTTACGGCCAATGAGAAGCCGACCATTGCCCAAATGCGAAAAGAATACATTCAAGGCGATTTCGAGCGCACTCATTATTATTCTGCGTTTTCCTGGCCAGATAAAGCGGGCTCGCTTGAGGAAAAGATCGCACGGATGGAATTTGTCTTAAAAAAACACGCACCTCCGCTGGATGACTGGCAGGACTGGTATTTTGAAGACAGCCCCCATTGGAGAACTGTCGCAGACGCTTCATTTGACCTTTTGGGATGGTACTATGTAGCAGGAGAATTCGACAAGGCCGATAGATTGCTGGAAACACTATTTACTTACTATGGAGACCTGTAATGCAAACGAATCGATTAATCATAATTTCATTACTGTCCAATGTGGTATTAGGGGCAGCATTTCTGGTTTCACTCAATAATCATGCCAATAGTAGTGAAGATGATCCTTTTGTCAGTATAAATGAAAATTACTACCCCTCTTTCAGAACACATTCAGGTTTTGATGATAAGTCAGAATATATAGAGGGTAGCTTTTATAGGGCGTGTTCCGCCGCAACTGCAATTGAGGCAAATCAAAGACTGATAACATTTATTAATTATTGCAAGCAGATACTTATAGATAATGATAATACCGAAAAGTCTGAACATGAAATATATTTATTCAGGGCCTACGTTGAATATATCAGGCTGCGATTCATCCTGGGCAAGTCAGACCTGGGGACAAAGATCATTGACAGAATAAACCATGACCGATTAGAATTACCTGTTAATGAATATGATTATAAATCACTAGGCAAGATTGTTGAAGAGTGCTGTCCGGATGATTTTCCTGCGGATTCGGCACTCAACATCACTAAAATAAAACCTGAAAGTGATGATGTAGAAATAAACAGTAATTCATTAATAAATGATAATAATCTTGGACATTTAGATGAAAATGGGAAGGCTTTAATCGCTCATTTAAAGTCAGAGAATGCGCGACTGGCTATACGTAAGTTTGATGAAAGTTTCATATGGACTCTTCGGCATAAGTTCTTAAATGATCTTAAGCAGAATGAGGGTGTCAGCAACAAGCTTTCTGCTGAATTAAGAAGTTATATTGCTGGAAAAGATAAAACAGCACAAGTATTCGATATCGCCCCATACTTAAAGCGGGACCTGCTCAACGCGGAAGATAATCCGTTTGATCCTGACACTTCGTCCAACATCTATGACATCTTCCTGCGTATCTATGATGACTATCTTGAGGGGGATGAAGAAAGATTTGACAAGTCTATTCTGGATATGAAAGATACTCTAAAGAAAGAATATGAGCCGAATGAGACTGTTATGGAAATAAGTACACGCTTTTTCAACGATGATAATATTCTGAAAAAAGACTATAAAGGTCAGTGTGAAAATGTTGAAATGTCATCTGTTTGGAAGTACCTGGGTGTCTCCGACTCGGACATCAAAGAATTTTATGAAAAGACAGGGATCAATGAGAATGGCAAAACCAGTATAGAGTATTGGTATGAAGATCATGGGAAGTATTCATTGATTGCTCTGGATTTCCAGAATAATTGGCAATTCCAAGGGCTTATCTTTAAAAAACAAATAAATGGCTGGCAGTATGCCCATAACATCATAATCAGAACAGGAACATATGGTGCCCACTTTAGTTTTCATGACAGGTCTGATCAGGTATGCTTCTTATCTGTCTCCACAAGCGGAGGCGGCTCCGGCATTTTCTCCACGATTGATACATATTATTTAGAGCAGAACGGCATATTGCAAAAAGTACTGGAAGCTACAAGCTCTGGCTATGTTTATGGCTGGGACTTCAGTGTGTATCAGGAATATGACAGTACAGTGGAGATTACTGAAAAAGATATCACGAGGAATTATACTCTGGAATATAAGAATTTACTGGAAGATGAAGAACTTGATATAGAATACGATAAGCAGGTAGTGCTGTTTTCTGTTGAAAAAAAATTGGTTTACGAATGGGACAACCAATCGAAACAGTATCTGCTGAATGAAGAAAAATCTCAGCCGCTATTTTATAAAGACGAAATCGGTTTTTATTATGATAACTTAAAAACTATTGAAAAACTCGAAAAATCAGGTAACATATTCCAAAAGAAATGGGTTAATGCTATTAAAAAGCGTGTTTTGGATAAAAATAGCGAATAATCACTTACTTTCAGGATATGGACCAGTGTTTTTATAAAGGGCATTAAAATGAAAAAATAACTAGTCATTAGCGATGTACATTACCAACATACTTCAAAACCTGATGCAGAGGCAATTATGATCATAAAGATTACTGAGCTTACCAAAAGTCTTTCAAAGAAAAATTTAGACCCCAAAACAAAAGTTCAACTTTTAAAAGAACTAAATTCACTTCTTCCGCAACATTTTTACTTAAACAATGTAGATTTTATTAAAACAAAATCTCTCAGCGGCTTTGACTCTTTTTTAATTAATCCATCAAAATCTTCTTCAAAATTCAATAGATTTTCGACTTTACTTTATAATTTTTTCAACGTTAAATTACATGTATGCCCAGAATATTTAATTAGCAAAAATGCGAACATGGCTTTAGCACCATATCCAAATGGAAAAACAGAATACTATATTAATTTAGAATCACTGAATGATTTTAAGGTTGATCTGAATGAGCAGTCTCATGAACTTGTTCATGCTTTTTTTGAAAATTTACGCACAAAAAAAATAAATCATCCCCTTAATTTTCGCATTACAAGTAAAACAAATAGTCTTACTTTAGACAAACAAAACCCATATAATTCAAACTTCTCTGGTCAAGAACTTGCTGCATATATGCAAACAATCAGACGTTTATCAAAACAGCTAAGCCTTTCTTACAATAAAAATAACTACGACCAACTAGTTAGTGCAATAAACTTACTTAAACTCTTTACTAAAACAACTCGTTCACATTTGGACGAACAAGCTAAAAATGAAATCAAAACAAAAAAACGTCTCATTGAACTAGAAGAATATCCCGATAAATTTATTTATATTATTCCACTTCTTGAAAAAGCCATAGTTTTAGAATATTTCAGAGCTCCTACTGAAGAATTTAAAGAGGTAAAACTTACTACGTTTTTAAATGAACTATATAATACTGTTTCCTACATTGAAAAAAAACTAATTAAAATAAATAATTTAGCAAAAAATAAAGACTTCAACGGCATTTTCAGCCTTAGTAGAAAAGTATTTATTTATCTTAAGAAAGAAAGGTTAAAGTAATGTTCAAAAGCACCAACTACTTATAACCTCGGCAATTTCCTGAGACGATTAGCATTGCCCAAGCAGATCAAAGACTGGTCTCTGCGAACCATGCGGTAAAAGTTGGTCAAGATCGGAGCCAAGGTTGTCAATCATGCACGGTATGTGACGTTTCAAATGGCAGAGGTGCTGGTATCCAAGTCTCAGTTGAAATCTATACCAATTGGCTCTGATTGATGAAAAAAATGATGAAAAACTGAATTTTAGACGGGAATGCTGGTTGAGGTAAGTCAAAAAAATGATAATCTGTTGATACATTCATATTCTTGCTGTTATTGTGACTTAAATGGTTTCAAATAAAGCAAAATACCTTGAATTTCTGAGAATAATTTGATATTTTATTGTACTGGTTTAGCAGTGTAGCTGGGGTGAAATATATAATGATATATGGGGAATTTCAGTGTAATATGATTACAGTGCGAGGAACCAAGGAAATAATTAAAACCATAAAAATCGAAAGGAACAAGTCATGCTTAGGTTAATTATATTAGTATTCCCATATGGGTTAGTTTTGTTAGGAATTCTTTGTTTCAGTGCGATATCTACAGTTTTTCAGGAAGTGCCAACAAGTCCAGTACAATTATCTGCTGCAGAGCTCATGAGAACTTCACCTGAAAAATTGCCTGAATGGGTCAAAGTCCCAGATGGCATACTCCTTTGGAGCGAATCATATGCCATCTATGAACAAACTAGTGATATTGAAGAATACAAATCCATATTGGTTCCTTTAGTAGATGCAGACCTGGCTAGTAAATGGCAGTCAGTAACTGAAAATAGCAATTTATCATTTTGTTATATGGTTGATTTTGATTGGGATGATTTTAAGAAGCAATTCCCTAACATAGCTCAAATAATCAAAAGTGGTACCGCTGATATAAACGAATCTATAATGCAAACATATGAAGTGTCTTTCAGGCCGGAGATAGAAAATGAATCTATTGTGATTGGACTCAAGAAAGATGTCTACGAAAAAATGCATGAAAATGGCTTTAAACATATAGTTGGCATAACCCCTGGAAGCGAGCCATTGCAAAAAAGTGAAGCTGTTGGGGTATCAATATTTGGTTTAGTGGCTATTGGAGTTGGAATATTATGGCTTAAAAAACGCAAGAAAGAATAAAAAGTCCATTTCAATCAAGCGGGTATAGACATAGCTACAGCAATAGCAAGCATTGGCAAAATGGTGCGTGGTGAAACAGTAGGTCTTGACAGTTTAAAAGTAAAAGAAATAATTTTTTTGTTGGATGGAGCTGAAGGATTCGATAATCACATTAATAAAAATGTTACCACAACTAAACAGATTATAGATTATTATCATACTTGCCAGTATATTGTACTGTAATGGTTCAGCCTCCCAGAAATTGAGATAATGGATGAAATAAAAGCATTATTTGCTGAGGTATATTTATGGGAAATATCAGCTGAATCTGTACATTATAATACGTGTGTCAATATCAGAGTTAACTCCAGATCGTAAATCTGGATTAATTAATCTTACATGCAATGTATAGCAAGATAGGGTAAATTAGGAAAGCTAGATTAAGGAATATTTGATGGATTTTATAATTAAAGATCGTAAGTTAAATGATGCTGTTAATAAAGTTTGTCAGCTGGTAAATACAGCTGGAGGCCGCGCTTTTTTGATCGGCGGTTGCGTGCGAGATTTCGTTTTGAATATGCATTCGAAAGATATTGACATTGAAGTCTATAACTTGGCTCCTCAGAAATTAATAGAGATTTTATCTGAACATTTTAAGATTGATCTTGTTGGTCAATCGTTTGGTGTCATAAAGATTCATGACGTAGATATAGATATTTCTATTCCCCGCAGAGAATCGAAATCAGGATTAGGTCATAAAGGATTTGAAATTAGTTCTGATCCTAATATGTCGCCAAAAGAAGCAGCATCAAGACGTGATTTTACAATTAATACAATAGCATATGACTTTATCAATAAAGTAATCATAGACCCATTTGATGGCATGGAGCATCTAAACAAGAGAATTTTAAAGCACACAACAGAAAAATTTTTAGAAGATCCACTTCGAGTGTTAAGAGGTATGCAATTCGCCGCAAGATTTGACCTAAATGTCGCACCTGAGACCGCGAAACTTTGTAGTAAAATAAAGCCCGAAGGTTTAGCTAGTGAACGTATTTTTGAAGAATGGAAAAAGCTTATTTTACATGGCATCAAGCCATCTAAAGGGCTTTCTTTTTTGCGAGATTGTGGCTGGATAGATTATTTCCCTGAACTTAAATCTTTAATTGACTGTAAGCAGGACCTGAAATGCCATCCTGAAGGTGATGTCTGGGAACATACACTTCATTCTATGGATGCGTTTGCTGAGGAACGAATTGGCGACGCTGTAGAAGATTTAATAGTAGGTTTTGCTGTACTTTGTCATGACTTTGGTAAACCACAAACAACAATATTTCAGGATAGCAAAATCTGTACACAGAGTTATGAAGCTGCAGGAGTTGAACCAACAAAATGCTTTATCGAACATATGACAAATCGGAATGATATTGTGGATGCGGTAATACCTTTAGTGGAATCTTATATGAGCCCTGTGGAATTATTTAACGAACAAGCAAGTGACAATGCTATTCGGCGACTGGCAAAAAAGGTTAAGCGTATTGATAGACTCGTTCGGGTTTCCAGAGCAGATCAATTGGGAAGATTTCCCACAAAACAAAAAAACTTTCCCGCTGGAGATTGGCTAATAGATCGAGCATGCACATTAAATGTTGAAATGTCTGCGCCTGATCACATTATCATGGGACGTCATTTAATTGAATTAGGGCTTAAGCCTGGTATTCATTTTAATGAAATACTTCAAACCTGCTATGATGCACAAATTGATGGTGAATTTTTTACACTTGAAGATGCGAAGAAATATGTAATTACCTATTTACAAAAAAGGAATATCTCATGAAAGAGGATGTTAATCTAGTTCAGATAAATAATTTTGCTAGAAGGCAAACTAAACACTCCGAATTTACTCATTTCATTAACAGCTGGGAAGAATTAGCTGATTTGACTACTGAACAATTTAGGGTGGGTAATTATTCTGAAGGATATAGAGATGGTGTTGTTATCGTTCATCTCCCGCCAGATAGTTGTTCACTTTTTCTAACTTATTCTGGATTTCCAATGTATGAAGGCATAAAATTAAATGCAGAATATCGTAAAATCGTGGGCCGTGAACATGAGGCTCCCAGAATTATTATTACTCCAGCCGAGCCTAAGCTGCAGTGTAAATATGTAGATATTATATTGTATCGAGCAGATGTTCTTGAAGAAGATTCTGATCGGTCAACTGATGCTGCTTGGGAAATCGTAAGCATTAATGGACGCCTATGCGAAACTGCATCTCCGTTAAGTTCTATGGCAATTGTAAGAAATTGGAAGCATCTTCCAGGTGGAACTGAAATGAAAGGAGCAACCGTTTCAGATGTATTAGAGATGCTTTGTCAGGCAGTAATGCATGAAAATAGTTTTTAAATGAATGACAAGTTTTAAAGGAGTGAACTATAATGTCACATTACATTACAGCTAAACTTTCAGATGGTAGCGAGATCGAATTCTGCGGAGGAATAAGCAAGAGGACTTTATCTGCAATGACATTTACAGGTTTTAATATTTATTCAGAGTACTCGGCTAGTTTTGCTGATGGAGGTTGTTCAGAAATGGGAATGGGAAAGGGTGTTAAAATTACCAACAAAGATGCACGGGAGGCTTTTCAAAATGGTTTAGCCTGGGCATTAGCGATCTATCAGAGACAAAGAGATATAAGTCTTTATTTGATAGTCATAAACGCATATTTAGTAACTACTTACAAATAGGAATGTCATATTTTAAATTCGTAGGTTACAGGTTTGCCATAAGTTGCCCAGCAAAATAGAGTAATGATCAAAGGTTACCCAAGACTCATTTTCCGCCCAAAAACGCCAGTTTGTTGCAAAAGCGTGCCAAAATGATGTCATTTTACTTTTTAACTTGTGAGATTTTGTTTTCCAAGTTATTATATCTAATAGGCAAATGACAATATATTTTGGCTAAGGATGGCCAGCGATCATTTATCGGCTTTCGATGATTCATGGAGGGATCAATGAAGAAGCTATCAGTACGGTTTTATTCGGTTTTATTTCTTTTTCTTATTGTTAATATCAGCGGTATTTTGTGGATTCAGCATGAATTGACAAAAGGACCCGAGCTATCGGTTCGTTTAAAGAGCTTTACGCCTGTTAATAATGCTGAGTTTAGTGATCGGTTGGCAGTGGTCTTTGATCGCGAGATGATTTCAGTACAAGAGTTGAGTGCTGGCGGTGGTGAAGCTTTATTTGATATTAAGCCTGTCTGGCCCGGTAAATGGCAGTGGGCGGCATTGGATAAGGTGGAGTATATACTGGATAAGCCCTTGCCAACGGGGCGAGTTTTCAAGGTTATTGCAAGGGATGAGTTTGCGGAGTTGACCGGCAGGGAGCTGGAAGGCAAAAAAGGATTTGAAATTCGCACAGGTGAATTACAGATAGTTAATTGTTTTACGGAATCAGTAGGGATGGACAGTTTAACCGCGAAACTGATGTTTACGCAGGAAGTCATCCCTGGAGAATTGCTGCGGAATCTGAAGGTGCGGGATGTCGAAAGTGATGTATATCT
This sequence comes from Phycisphaerae bacterium, assembly GCA_016342495.1. Classification (GTDB taxonomy): domain Bacteria; phylum Planctomycetota; class Phycisphaerae; order Sedimentisphaerales; family SM23-30; genus JAEIOG01. The sequence goes on along the minus strand of JAEIOG010000069.1, from coordinate 20,222 downwards.
GAAGCAGGTGATGTGTTTGACGAAGGAGGCATCCAAGCAGATAACTGTGCAGGTGACAGGTGAGATGTCACGGAATATTCAGATAAGGGTCGATAAGTCGCTTGTCTGTGATGGAGGTGAACTGTCAATGGCAAGGGATATGGTTTTTGACCTAAAATTACCGAAGGCGTTTGGTTTTTTGAACGGCTATGCTTATCAGCCCCGCTTGAATGAAGCATGTGTTGCTTATATTAAGTTTTCAAGGAAACTATTGGTTGACCAGATGTTTGATGGGATTAAGATCATCCCAGCCATTGATGATTTGACGGTGAGTCTGCGAAGTTATGATCATTCTAAAATGAAATTACAAGGCAGTTTTAAAGCGGGACAGAAGTACAAGGTGCAGTTGCCCGGGACTCTGACAGCAGTGGATGATGAAATTTTGGGCGATGATCTGGAAATTGAAATTGATGTACCTGAGTATGACTCAGCGGTGGATTTTGATAATGACAGTGGTTTTTTGAGCCCGGATGGGAATTTGCAGCTGGGGTTGAAGATAGTCAATGCGGATAAGATTGAGTGTCAGGGATATAAAGTGTTGCCTGGAAACCTCGTTGAGCATCTTCATGATTATTCATGCTGGCCCGATGAGGTGGGGCGGAAACTGTTCAGCAAGGAACTGGTTGTTGGGGCCGCTAATCGCAATGAGGTTTGCGATGCAGTGCTAGATTTGAAAGCGTTGGGTTGCGATAAGCCTGGGATATATTATTTTGATATGGAGATCCCAGGCAGCTGGTATGATGATCAGGCTTTGGTGGTTGTGACGGATTTGGCGATTACGGTTAAGAAGCATAAAAAGGGGGCGATGGTGTGGGTTACTTCGTTACGGACGGGCAAGGCTATGGAAGGTGTCAAGATTGTCGGGTTGACTTATAATAATCAGCGACTAGGGGTTGCGGTGACCGATAATGATGGTATCGCGAAGATGAGCTTCAGTAGTGAAGGCAAGGATGGTGGGCTTTGGCTTGTTACCGCCAGTAAGGGCGAGGATTTAAGCTATATTGAAGTTGATGATAATCAGTGGATGGTGGATAGCAACGAATTTGTCGGACGCTACGATGTTGGTGGCTATGATGTGAAGCTTTATGGTGAACGAGGGGTATATCGCTCTGGTGATATAGTGCATCTAACAGGCGTGATGCGTAAAAGTGATGGAAGTATTCCAAAAGCTTTTGCGATGGAGATGAAGGTGTATCGTCCCGATGGTAGACAAGTAAAAAAAGAAATGCTCAAAGGATGGGATAATGGCCAAGGGGTTTTTCATGTGGATTATGCGAGCCCGGCGAAAGGGCAGACAGGGCGGTATAGCTTTAAATTGAGTATACCGGGTAGCGATAAAGTGATAGGCAGCTGTGAAGTGCTGATGGAAGCTTTTGTGCCTGTGCGGATTGAGGTGGCGGCAAGTGCTGAGAAAGAACGGTTTGGGCCCGAGGAAAAGGTTCTTCTGGATATACAGGCAAATTATCTTTGGGATAATCCAGCGGCGAATTTATCAATGGTGTTGAGTGGTTTTGTGTATCCGAAGAATTATGTATCTGGAAGTTTTAAAGAATTTAGCTTTGGTCGGTTGGATAGTGCTGAGACGGTTGGGCTGGCGGAAGTTAAGGATAAACTTGATGTTGAAGGGGAAAAGCAGTTAGAGATCAAGCTACCCGAAAAATGTGGCAAGGGTTTTTATGTTGTTGATGCGTTTGCAACGGTGACCGAGGCGGGTGGCAGGTCAGTTAGTGATGGCAAGCGTTTAACTATTGATACACTGAATTGTCATACTGGTCTGTTTTTGCCTGATGGCAAGGTGGTAAGAGTTGGTCAGGATATCAAGGTATTGTGGCAGCAGGTTGATGGACTTGATACAGTATTGAAACCAGAAGCCTTGAAAATGACACTTGAACGTATTGAGTATGATAGCGTGGTGAAATATGTTGATGGACGTCGGATCTGGCGTTCTACGGAAAAGAACGTTGCAGTTGATGTCAGGCAGCTGGATGTGGATAGTGATGAGTTTGTGGTTAAGTGTACAGTGAATGGCCGCTATAAACTTAAGCTAATTGATGAAAAAAATGACAGTGCGGCAGAGATATTGTTTTATGCCAGCAATTATGCGGATGGGACTGATAGTTTGGCGATGAATCAGCCCGAGCTATTAGAGATTTTGACAGATAAAGAATGCTACGAACCTGGTGGGATGGCAAGTGTAGTTGTGCGTTCGCCAATTGCTGGTAAGTTACTTTTTACGGTTGAAGCTGACCATGTTATGAAACAGTATCTGGTTGATATAAAGGATAACAGTGTGACGCTGGATGTTGAGATACCAGATGAGGCAAGAGGAAGTGTTTATCTGTGTGGCTCAGTAGTAAGCGGGATCGATCCTGCGAATAAGAAGTGGCTGCCTTGTCGGGCGATGGGGGTTAAGCAGATTCAGTTAGACCATGATGATCGGATGATTACAGTTAAACTTATAACCAGTGGTGATGCCAAGCCTGGTGAGAATCTAGAGGTGGCGGTTGATGTTGGTAAGATAAGCGATGCGAAGAATCCTGCGATGGTGCATTTGTGGGCGGTGGACGATGGGATATTGCTTTGCAGTAAGTACCGGGTTCCTGATTTATTGAAGCATTTTCTTTCGCCTAGAAAGCAGGCTGTGTTTACTTCTGATTTGTTTTATCGATTATTGCCTGATATGCAAAGACCCACCGGGATGATGCGGATTGGCTCAGGTGGTAACGTGGGTGATGATATTGAATTGCGGAGCAGTCCGGTTGAGATCAAGAGCGATACTACTACGATTATTTGGCGTAAGGCAATTGCGGTTGATGCCGATGGTAAGGCTAATTTTAAGATGAAGATGCCTGATATGGTTGGGCGGATGCGATTAATGGCGGTAGCTGTGGATCATGATCGTTATGGCTTGGGCCAGAAAGCTTTAGAGCTGAAGCGTGATGTGATGATGCAGGTGCAATTGCCTAGGTTTGCTTGTCTGGGTGATGAATTTAAAGTTCCTGTAAAGATATTCAATAATACTGATGCAAATGTGGGATTATTGCTAAGTGGTATGATTTGGGGTGGCATAGGTGCACCTGAACTAAGCAAAAGTATCAATGTTCCAGCCAATGGTACTGTTACGCATTGGATAGATGTTCGTGTTAATAATCTGGAAAAGGGCAAGGTCGAGTTGATGCTAAGCTATAGCAAGGGTGGCGTAATTATGCAAGTAGTAAAGGATTTGCCAGTTAGGTCTGCAAGTTCGCTACATTGCGAAGTTGAACTTAAAACAATTAAAGCTGGCGATGCGCTGATAATAGAGCCAGCAGCTAATTTTGTGGATGGCACTGTCAGAACGGAAGTTTCTGTCAGTGCTGCCAGTGCAGTGCATTTGAAAGCTGCAGCTGAAAGTCTACTTGATTATCCTTATGGTTGTGCGGAGCAGACGGCCAGTAGGCTTTATGGCTTGCTACATGCGGGTGTTATTTTGCAGGATGGGCGGCAGGATGTAATTGATGAGATGGTTAGGGCAGGCATTGCGAGATTATGGTCTATGCAGACACTTAGCGGCGGGATAGCTTATTGGCCAGGTGGGGTGTATCCAAATGGTTGGGCTAGTATTTATGCTGGCAGTGTTTTACTCGAAGCTGAAGCGATGGGTTATGAACTTGATGATGAATTTAAGAAGAATCTATTTGGTGCTCTTGGTAAAATGCTTGATAAAGAAGTCTGTGACATATATTTAAACCTGAATGAAACCGCTTTTGTATGTCGAGTTTTGGCCCAAAATGATATGGTAAGGCATGGCTGGATGAATCGGCTGGTAGAGCGAAAAGATGAGTTGGATGTGGAAGGTCGTGCACAATTGGCGTGGGCGTTTTATGCCATTGGCCGCAAAGACCGAGCTTTGGCGATTATCGATAGGGATTATACCGATATTAATGTTAAGGTTTGCAGTTCAGAACGGTTTACCTCAAATATAAGGCAATTAGCGGTTTGGCTAAGGGTGATGCTGGAGATTGCTCCAGATGATGGCTTGGTGGCGGTGTTAGCCGATAAGCTGAATAAGATGTCTCAGCAGGGACGTTGGTATAATACGCTGGAGAATGCGACGGCACTGGGGGCTTTGAGTCTTTATCAGCAGAAGATTAATAATAAAACAGCTGAATTTATTGGGTTGGTGCGAGGGGATAATGGACTTGGACAGTTGTGCTTTAGTGACCAGAAGGGGTTTACATGGCAGAATAAATATGATGGTGCTGTGTATGTGGAATTGGCAGGGAAAGGCACGGGTTTTGTCTGTGTCAAGAGGCAGGGATTGGCTAAGGCCGGGCTAGTCGAGCCTTATAGTCATGGAATTGAAATTGCAAGGCGTTGGCTGAAATCCGATGGTAGTGCAGTTGAAACTGGAAAATTAAAGGTTGGTGACTTGGTACAGGTTGAAGTTGAAATAAGATGTGCTGGCGGTTTTGCAAATAATATTGCTATCGTTGATTTGTTGGCAGCAGGGATGGAAGTTGAAAATCCAAGGCTGGCAACTTCAGCAGTTAGTAGCAATCAATCAGATGACGCTGACCATGTGGAATTTGGTGATGATCGGGTGATACTGTTTTGCGGTGCCAGAGATAAAAGGCAGGTTTTTTGTTATGCATTGCGTGTTACAACCGTGGGTGAGTTTGTGTTGCCATCGCTGCAGGCATCCAGTATGTATGATGCTGAGGTTGGAGCGTTAGGGGCTGAGAGTAAGATTGTTGTTGTAGAATAATTAATGTAATCTCGTATGGTTGTATATGATAAAGATGACGCGTAGAAAATTGAAAAGGGTCGCAAAGTGGCTGTTGCTGTTTAATGTGCTGATGATGGTTTGCTTTGGAGTTTGCTGGTATTATTTTCCATTTCCAGTTGAGAATTTGGAGGGGATGGCCAATAGTATTGAACTACGTGACTGTAATGGGCGGTTGTTGTTTGAACATGTCGGAAGTGATGATCAGTGGCGAAGGCCTGTCGAATTGGCGGAGATGTCGGCGTGGCTAATCAAGGCGACGGTAGCTAGTGAGGATGAACGTTTTTATGTTCATGGTGGTGTTGATCCGGTGGCAATTGTGCGAGCAGTGGGGCAGAATATCAGGCAGTTACGGATTGTTTCCGGGGCCAGCACACTGGATATGCAGCTTTGCAAGATGGTTGAACCTAAACGAAGGAATTTGAAAACTAAGATATGCGAAGCGTTTCGGGCATTGCAGTTAAATCAACTCTACAGTAAAGACGAGATAATGAAGTTTTATCTTAATGCGGCACCTTATGGTGGGAATGTCCGAGGGGTGCAGGCGGCGGCAAGATTTTATTTTGATAAGATGGCAATTGATTTGTCATTAGCTGAGGCGGCGATGTTGGCGGGTTTACCTCAGTCGCCTACGAACTATCGGCCTGACCGGTTTATTGAGAAAGCGAATAAGCGGAAAGAGTATGTGTTGAATCGAATGCATGAGCGAGGGATGATTGATGGCCAGCAGTTGAAGGAGGCTCTGATACAGCATATTGATATACGCAGCTTTAAGCGGGTGGGGGCGGCTAGTCATGCTGCGTGGTATGCTTTGTCGCAAAGGTCTAGTGGCGGGACGATATCGATTGATCTGGATGTGCAAAGGAGAGTTGAAGTATTGGCGAAAAATCATCGTCGGAATCTCCCAAACGGTGCCGAACTGGCGGTGGTGGTGATTGATATTGATTCCAGTAAAATTGTAGCGATGGTAGGTTCGGGAGATATCGCTGATCCGGTGGATGGACAGGTGAACGGTGCACTGGCAAAGCGGAGCAGTGGATCGACATTAAAAAGTTTTGTTTATGCAGCGGCTTTTGAGGCTGGTCGGCTAAATTGTGATTCGGTGGTTTATGATGTGCCAATCAGTCGAGGTGGATGGGAACCTGAGAATTTTGATCACAAATATAGAGGCGAAGTTTCGGTCAGACAGGCATTACGTGATTCTTTGAATGTACCAGCTATTCTGGTGGCGAATGAAATTGGACTGGCGCGGAGTGTGGGGATGATGAGGGCTGCGGGCTTGAAGCTGCCCGGAGATATCGAAGCAACCGGTGGGCTGTCGGTAGTGGTTGGCGGGGCAGAAATCTCACTTTTAGAATTAACCAATGCATATGCTGCTTTGGGTAGAGGTGGGATATATCGGGCGGTTACTATTTTTGATGATTACCAAACTGATAGCAGGGTATTTATCAGTAAAGAGGTTTGTTATGAACTGGATCGAATATTAGGTAGCCATGTTCAAAGGCCCCGGGGTATGGGAAAATTAGCTTTTGATGATGTACCATGGTTTATGTGGAAAACCGGTACCAGCAGTGGACGCCGCGATGGTTGGGCCGTGGGTCATAATGGTAAATATGCAGTTGGAGTATGGACGGGTAGATTTAAAGGGACAGGACGGTATGGGTTTGTAGGAAGCGTATCGGCAGAGCCAATACTTGCGGAGATTTTTGATATTGAGCAACTGCGACAGCCAATGCGAGGATTTGATGGGCCAATGCTTGTGGTGGATAAACCATTACCCAAGCCAGCAGAACTGGGCGATAGATTGCGGATTCTTTCGCCTGGCGACAGTGACCAGTTTGTTTGTGTCGGTGGTGAGACGATCTTGCATTGCCGGGCGAATAAAATGGAGGATTTGCAATGGTTCCTTAATGGTCAGCTTTTGAACACTTGTCAAGTTGAGTCGATGCGTTTGATGTCAGGTAGATATGAGCTTTGTTGTGTGGATTCTGAAGGTCAGGTGGATAGAGTAGATTTTATGGTTTGGCAGTAATATATTAATGCAAAAGTAGAGAGCCAGCTTTGATGATGCCTTCAAACGGACATTATGCCCCCAGTTGTGACGTTGAAGTAGCAGACTTAAATGGGGACGGCTTTGTTCTGTGCAAAAACTAATCTGAACGTAAAAATGAATGAAATTTGATATTGAATTTGTGATAATTGATATTTGAAAACAGAATATGAGTGATTTTTGGTAAAAGTTTCAGTTGAAAAAGTAGGATCTTAGCATAATTTTCGTGGTATGCGCGAACCGGTGCTGTTGGGCTATGTTGAAAGCTTAAGTTGATGTAAGATTCAGTTAAGCAACACGGCTGTAGATATGATGTAGACCACCAAGGATTGGTTTACTAACAATCTTACCCTCGGCTTGAACTTCTCGATGTTCAGGAGCATCTTTTCCCAGCGACATATGTGTGCGGCTGGGGTTGTAATATTCGTTGACATATTCATCGAGAATATTATAAAGATGTTTTTCATTGAAAATGATCATGTGATTCAAGCAGTCGCGACGTAGAGTGCCGTTTACCCGTTCGCAAATAGGATTTTGCCAAGGATTTCCGGGCGTTGTTGGCGTGTCTTTCAGGCCGAAGTTTTTGATACAGGCTTTGAATTCTTCGCTGTAAATTTGATCATTATCTCTAATGATATATTTGGTGGTTCCATCGAAAGCCAATGTTTCGCGCAGTTGCTGAATAGCCCACTGAGAGCTTGGTTTTGAGGTAACTCCAAAATGCAGGATTTTTCTTCTATCATGTGATATAGCGACATAAACATAAATAGCTTTGAAAAGAATTGTGCGAACCACTAGGAAATCAATGCCAATAATTTGCGGAGAATGATTGCGTAGAAAGCTTTTCCAACGTTGGCGTTGATCAGGTGTGCCTTTGGGTTTCTTCATATATTTAGCAACGGTGTTATCACAAACATTAAAGTCAAGCATGGCCAGTTCACCTTGGATTCTTTGAGCTGACCATAAAGGGTTTTTTTCTGCATTTTTCGGATAAGTTTTATTAAATCCCAGTCAATACAAGGTCGTCCCACACTACGGCATTTCCATCTCCAAAAAAGCTTGAAACCTTTCTTTTGCAACCAGTCAAAGTAGATGGTTTAGCGACTCGAAGATTTGATTTCCATTTGGGAAATATCTTTGATAGCCAAACAAGGATGATTTTGTCAATATTCTTCAACCGAGGTTTCTTGCTTTGGCGTTCATAGATATTTAGCTGCTGCCTCAAAAATAGGTTTTCTGTGATTAATGCAGATCGGGGTGTAATGAAATACTTAATAGATTGAAGTATGAATAGGATTAATGTTTTCAACGGGTTTTATCCAACATATTGAATTTAAATTTGCAATTATTAAAGGACTTGGTATTCTACATAAGTCCTTTGATATTAACAAGTTCGAATTTTTGAGTAGGACAAAAAGATATTCGTGATAAAGTTCGTAAACTTATAGGTTCCAGTCAATGCTATTCCAATTTTGTCAAAAGGTTTTTGCTCAAAGTCAGAAGTATACTATTTAGTGTCTTGTCATTTGGATTTTTAGCTTCATAGGTTTTGGTTATAATATTGTTTGGATAATTATTCTCAAGTGTTTTTAGAAGCTTTAGCACTTCAGAGTTTAATAGCAGATCGTCAATATCAATTTGCGATAATTGAGATATTTTTTGCCAGATTTTTTCTGTTATTATTAATAATTCAGGCCAGAAGACCCATATGGGAGAGAGTGATTTTGGTTTTAACAGGTTGTCAAGTATTCCAGGGTTGAGCCTGTAATATTTTTTCTTTTTATTATTTCTAGAACTTATAACGCCTGACAAACTCATTTCGACTAATGTTGTTTGTATGGTTTTTTGATAATATGATAGTTGACGTGCGGCTTCATTGGGTTGGATTTCAGGTTCAGATGCCAGTAAACACAAAATCTCAGCTCTGGCATTAATTCCCAGTAGTGATCTGAGCTTTAGTAGAAGGCGTGTTGGATTATTTATGTCAAATGATTGTGAGTAGCCGCGTAAATTGATAAGGCCGCGTTTAATACCATGTTTTAAAAAAACAGGTTCAGACAGGTTTTTTTGTGGGCAAGGCAGGACAGTGCCATCACTGGCATAAAAAAGGGGTTCAACTTCTTCCTGAAAGTATTTATTTGCCAGACCATTCCATTTGAGTTTATATTTTGACTGTTGCGCAAGCAATTCCGCTATCGCACTGAGTTGAGGGCCACAATTGAAATTATACTTTTTTTGAATTTGCTGAAGGCGTTGCACATTAACTAAATGGCCATTTTGGAAAAGCCAGTCAATAATTTCATCAAATAATCTGGGATCATATCTGCATATGCTTAGCGAAAATAAAAGCAGGGCTTCGAGGTCAATTATTCTATTGTCATTTGATTTTTTTAATCCGGCAACACCTAGTGAACTCCATTGCTGCCATAAAAAATCAACCATAGTTTCCAGGAGTTGATCTCTAGATTCTTTCAGCCAGTTGTTCATAGCCAAATTCCTTTAAAAATATTTTTATTGCCATATGAAAACCATCAGAAGGATCATGTGTTTTTGCCCATTTTATTGCTTGTATGAGTTCTTCTTCGGTTGGAGCCAGTTTTTTCAAATCTGCGGCATGGTAGCTACCAAACTGGTCTATTGCAGCATACATTTTGAAATGTATCTGGTCTATCCTGCAAATGTAATAAACAGACAGTTTTTCGCCTTGGAATTTTTGGGTAAGTCTGCTTCGGAATCCATCTGGCAAGCCAAGTCTGAATAATCCGCCTTCACCGCTGCTTGGACCATTATTGAGCCAGTTCTGCGGCATCTGTAATGTGTCTGCTACTTCGCTTGCTGCAACTAGTAATTCTTCTGGCAGGGGGCAGGGTCGGCTAGTTGATCATTGGCATTAATCATAGCAACAATATCAACATCCTTTGTAGTCCGCTGAACCAGATGCATGGCATTGAGAGCGGTACCGCCGCATACTACAAGTGAATAATGGCCGCTATTGTTCATTTTCAACCTGCCGTCAAGTAGGTTGATTGCCGTTTCTATTTTTTTGTATTCATAATCCATAAGTACAATATCGGCAATAATAGCACTTAAGTCAAGTGCTATTATTGCTTTATTGTTTATGTTTAGCTTTTAGTGTGAAAATTGTGGCTAATGCTCTGCTAGATAGTAAATACAATATTAATATATTGGGTTTGTGCAAATTTACTAGATTGACTTTACTGTAGATAAATTGTAGTATATTTTATGCTTAAGATGCTTACTATGCGCATCATGCATATAGAGGTTAAGTCTTTGTGCTGAAAGGGTTTGTGTGTAAATCCTTTGGTAGTAAGAACTTGCGAAAAATGCCCATATAAAACTCATAACCCGGAGGTCGTTGGTTCGAATCCAGCCCCCGCTATTACTTGTGAATAAAGGACTTATGGCAACATGAGTCCTTTTTTTTACGCGCATATTTAACTATTCGTACCCTGTTTTGTACCCTGCGTGATAAAACAGATGGACTTGTGTGAACTCTTATTCTTATGATCGGAGGTCATAATGGCAAGTTTGAAAAAACGAGGAAAATCTTATTACATTCAATATTATCAGGGTGGAAAACAAAAAAGGTCTAATCTGCACACCAGTTCTTTGCAGCTGGCAAAAGAGAAGCTCAGGCAGTTTGAATCGACACAGTTACCCGGACGAGTTTGGCTTTGGTGCTGGATAGGTACGCTGAGCAGGTCAGGACAATTAAGACGGCTATTAATGTCTTTTTTCTTCAATCCTTTTTGGTCATGGGTTCTGTTTTAACATTGAATTATGATGGAAGAAAAAGTGTTTTGCGTATAGTATTGCAATGTTATAGTATGAAAGTTTTAATTTATATTTTTGGATCATAACTGCTTATATATCAATGGGATAAGATATTAATTTTGTAATTCGACGGATGCTTGATAAGTACATTGATCCTAAGTTTATTTCGCTGAGCCTTATTGCTTCTGGTAATATGACTTGTATGAGATATTATTGCTTTTTAACGTTGAATGAAGTATCTTATTGGCACAAAGGAATAATCGCATAGAAATCAGGACTTAACTCAGTTGTACTTTCGAGTTGAATCTGCCAAATGTTAAATGGAAAATCTCAGGTTAGACCAAGGAAATGGAATGGTTAGTATTCACAAGCTTCATGATAAAAAAGTAAACATTAAATTTGTTTCGACTTCGCAAACGTGGATTTTAACGTTAATTTTATTTGCTTTCACCTTCTTATGCCATTCAAATTTGCATGCTGCAGAAAAATCAACTCTAGATTGGCCCATGTGGCGGTACGATGCGCAAAGAAGTGGTTATTGCCCAGGAGTCGCTTTGCCAGATACATTGCATTTGCAGTGGCAGCGTGAACTAGAAGAACCAATGCCGGCCTGGCCACCTGAACAATATAAATTGCAGTTTGATTATTCATATGAACCGATAGCTATGGGCGGCCAGGTATTTATTGCATCAATGGTGACAAATTCCCTTACGGCTTATGACATAGAAACAGGGGATGAAAACTGGATATTTTATTGCGATGGACCGATTCGTTTGGCACCGGTCGCCAGCAAGGGTAAAGTATATTTTGCCAGCGATGACGGCTATTTATATTGTCTTGAAGCAGTGTCGGGTAAGCAGTTGTGGACATTTACCCCCGGTATGTCCAAGAGGAAAATATTGGGTAATGATAGGATGATTTCAGCTTGGCCTATACGCGGCGCCCCTGTGATATCTGATAATAAAATCTATTGTGCGGCTGGGATTTGGCCCTTTATGGGAATTTTTATTTATTGTCTTGATGTAGAAACTGGAGATATTATCTGGGAGAATTCATCGGCAGGATCGGTATTTATTAATCAACAACACAATAGTCCGGCATTTGCAGGGGTTGCGCCGCAGGGGTACCTGGCAGTTAATGAAGATAAACTTTTGGTAACCGGGCGAACTGTTCCGGCATGTTTTGATGCCAAAACCGGCGAGCTTTTGTATTATCGCTTGTCCGATCGAGAATATGGCAAGCACGTGGGTGGTTATGGGGCAACGATATGGAAACAATGGTTTATTAATAACGGCGTAGTTTATAAGCTTGAAGATGGCAAAGGTATAGCCAAATCTACTGCTTTTATTACAAGTGATCAGGGAATTGTCGCTATTGATTCTGCTGGGGATATTTTGGCATATCAGCCAGCGATGACCGAAAATAATAATGAGAAAAAAAATGAAAAACCGAGAGCTAAAGGAATTTGGAAATTTACCCCAAAGGTAAAGATCGACAAAATTCATTTCCAGGCTGGCAATCGTCTTTATGCTAGCGGTCCAGAGGGAATTATCGCAATCCTTGACATCCCTGATCCAGCTAAACCGGGAAGGAAACAAGTGTGTTGGCAAACAAAACTTAGCGAAAATATATGGAGCATGATAACGGCTAATGGAAAATTATTGGTCGTAACGGAAAAAGGCTCGCTTTATTGTTTTGGCGAAGTGAAAAGAAAAATCAGACAACATCGTCTGGTTTCAGAAATGGCAGCAAAACCTTCCAAAAAGTATGCTCATAAAGTAGCCAATTTATTGGAATCAAATGGGACTGATGGCGGTTACGGGCTTCTGCTTGGTGCAGACAATGATGAGCTTTTGATGGAGATATTAAGGCAATCTGCGTTTAAGATAATTGTACTTGAGTCGAATGAGAATAAGGTGAATTCACTGCGACATAAACTCAATGCAAATCGATTATATGGCAGACGAGTGACTGTTTTTCATTCAGATATTTTAACAGCGGAATTGCCACCATACTTTGCAAATTTTATTGTATGTGAAGAACCGTCGCGTGCAGGACTTTATAAGCAAGGTTTTATGGAGAAAGTTTATTATTCTCTCCGCCCATATGGTGGTATAGCATATTTTGGTACTGATTTTAACGATCAGCAGGCAATGTTGCATCGGGTTAACACTCATGATTTCTTTAATTGTACTTATAGTATAACTAATAACTCCTTCAGGGTTTGTCGCAACGGTGCTTTAGCTGGATCTGCAGACTGGACTCATCAATATGGCGACATAGCTAATACCGTATGCTCGCAAGATAATCTTCATGGGCCACTGGGGATTTTATGGTTTGGTGATTCCGCAAAATTTGCTGAAGTCCTCCCTCGTCATGCCCATGGCCCGCCAGAACAGGTTGTTTCCGGGCGTTTGTTTATTCAAGGCATCGATTCAATCAGTGCCCGGGATGTTTATACCGGAAGAACTTTATGGAAAAAAGAACTCAAAAATTTAAACACCTTCGGTATCTATTACGACAAAACATTTGTGAATGATTATAATGATTTGTCATATAATCAGGCCCATATCCCTGGAGCTAATGCCAGGGGCACAAATTTTGTCGCTACCTCCGATAGCGTTTATGTAATCAGTGACAATAAATGCCAGATTATCGATGCTGATAATGGCAATACCAAAACAATAATAAATCTTCCTTCAACATCAGAGTCTCAGCAGCGAACATGGGCTTATATCGGTGTTTATGAAGATATGTTAATCGCAGGAGCAGATTATGCCCAATATCTAAGCAAGTTTGATGGCATTAATAAACCATCCAAAGAAGACAAAAAGACGGACCCATTGGGAAGTTGGAAAGGATTTCTTGACAAGACAGCCAGCTCAGAGCTTGTGATTATGGACCGGCACAGTGGTCAGGTTCGCTGGCGACTGAAAGCAAAAAATGGTTTTATTCATAATGCTATTATTGCCGGTAATGGGCGGTTGTATTGCCTGGATTCGGTCCCTGCCTTAATCAATAAGTTGATAAGTGATAATGATATTACACTGAAATCTCCACCGCGAATGTTGTGTGTGGATATTCAGTCAGGAGAAATACTTTGGGAGAAAACTGAAGGGATTTTTGGCAGTTGGCTTAGCTATTCACAAAAATATAATTTGTTGTTACAGGCCGACCGTAAATCCCGGGATATGCTTTGGGAATCGGGCAGTCGTATGGCTGTTTATAAAGCTGATGTTGGTGATAATCTCTGGGATAAGAACATCAAGTATGAAGGCCCATGCATATTACATGGCGATACAATTATCACACAAAAAAAAGCATATGAACTCCTGACCGGCAAACCTGTAATGCGAAAGCATCCTTTAACTGGTAAAGAAATCCCCTGGCAATACAGCCGGAATTATGGATGCAATACTGTTATCGCTAGTAAAAATCTTTTAACTTTTCGTTCTGCTGCTGCCGGCTATCTGGATTTGACACTTAATGATGGCACAGGCAATTTCGGTGGCTTCAAGTCTGGATGTACATCTAATCTAGTTATTGCTAATGGCGTTCTTAATGCGCCGGATTATACCCAAACCTGCACCTGCAGTTACCAGAATCAATCTTCTTTGGCCATGATTCAGCTGCCCGATGTTGAGCACTGGACATTTAGTGATCTGCCTGCTCCAACTTCAAAAATTATGCGCGCCGGTATAAACCTGGGCGCCCCCGGCGACAGAAAAGCAGAAAACGGGACCTTATGGCTGGATTATCCAAGCGTTGGCGGGCAGTCACCTATAATGTTGATTACTACTGATCCTGCTCAGCCCAAATGGTTTTGTCATCATTCATCACGCCTGAAGAAAGGCCATTTAAAGTGGGTGGAAGCTTCAGGAGCTAAAGGTTTACACTCAATTACAGTTGATCTTAATCCAGATAAAACCCAAAATGAAAAGCTGGAATATACCGTTCGTCTTTATTTTGCCGAACCGGATGATATCAAACCGGGTGAGCGAGTATTCACAGTTAAAATATTTACTGACGATGCAAACTCAAATAGCCCGAGTGCCACCCTGAAGGATATTGATATTTGCAAACAAGCCGGAAATTCTAAAATTGGAATCACTAGAGAATTCAGTGGAATTCATATTGTAAATAAGCTCCATATTGTGCTGGAACCTGCGGCAAATTCTAAAATACCAGAAACGATATTGTGTGGTATTGAAGTTGTATTAAAGTAATTGCCCTCTGTGCTGGAAACAGGTGGCCAGAAGCTGAGCAACTTATGAAACGTGGTATTGGTATTCTTGTTAAATATCGCCAAGCTAGTCATAAGCAATATCCAGATATGCAGCTGCTAAAAAATAATTATATTCAGATGCTTAAACACTTGGGTTGCAGTGCATCTGAAATTGAAACGAAATTGAAACATTTATCTTGTTAATTATATTATTGAAAAAGGAAGTGGAATAATGACAAAGCAGGTATGTATTCTTGGATTATTGTTGAGTTGTTTTTGTGTGGTTGGCAATGCTGACTCTATTGAACGCAAGGGTCGGGGTTTGCGGGATATTGTCGCTGAAAAATGTCCGGGTGACAATGTTTATATTGGAGCTGCTACCGGGATTGGCCAGACTAATGGCCCCATTGGTAAGATTCTCAAGCAGGAATTTAGCTATCTTACCCCGGAAAATGATTTTAAGCAGCATCTGATTCATCCCCAGCCGGGTAAGTGGAACTGGAAAAACGCTGATGCATGGGTCAAATTCGCCAAAGAGAACAAACAGGTAATTCGTATCCATGGCCCCATCAGTCCGCAATGTTCACGCTGGGCTAACGATGATAGCCGCACAGCAAAAGAGCTTGAGACTAATCTGAAAGAATATATGACGGCAATGTGTAAGCGTTATAATAGCCATCACAAGACCGTGCGGTGGCTGGATGTGGTTAATGAAACGGTTTCTAATTCCGGCAAGTGGATGATGCCTTTAGCCGGAACTGATAAATGGGAAAATCCCTGGCCTAAGATTGGCTTTGAAAAAGATATTCCGCCGCAGTTTACGGCATTAAAAGATGGTGTGCCGCTTTATATAATTCAGGCCTTTGAGATAGCCAATAAGGAAGCACCCAATATCAAGCTGGTGATTAATCAGCATGGCAATCTGGACGAAAAGGTCTGGGCAAAGATAAAAGACCTGGTGTTGTATTTACGCTGGCGGGGCTTGCGGGTTGATGGCATAGGCTGGCAAGGCCATGTTAAGTATATGCATGATAAGAATTGGTCCACAGATGGTAAAAATCTAAAATATCTTTCAGGATTAATTGCCTGGGCCCATAAAAATAAGCTGGAATTCCATGTGACCGAAAATAATATTCATGATAAAGTCACAGAACCTGATAAGCCTGAGGAATATGCCCAGGTAATTGGTAATATTCTTAAAACAGTTTTAGCTCACCGGGATACCGGGGTGGTAACCTGGAACCTCTGGGGTATAAATGACAGGCCACATTATAATCAAAAGGAATTGGTGATTCGTAGTTTGTGGGATAAAAATAATGTTCCTAATAAATCTTATTATCGGGTGCAGGAGATATTGGAAGATTTGCCTTATGATAATCTCACTGCTGGTAATGATGTTAAAGTCAGCACTAATAGCGTCTGCCGGGGCGAGAAGTGTTTTGCCGGTGAGAATGTCATCGATGGCAATTTGCAAAATAAAGGCCATGGCTCGGAGTTTCCATCATGGGGACCAGATAAACGCGAAGATCTCTGGCTCAAAATAGAATTTGCTGAAAAGGTTACGGTAGATCGGGTTGATTTACTTATTCGGGCTGATTTTCCCCATGACAGTTACTGGCACACCGCTAAGCTGGAGTTTTCCGATGGTTCTTCACAGCTGATTAAGATAGAAAAAACCGCTGCCATGCAGACTTTTACTTTTGATAAACGCCAGAGCAGATGGGTCAAATTTACTGATCTGGTTCAGGAAAAGCCTTTGGGCTGGTGCGGCTTTACCGAAGTGATCGTCTGGGGATATGGAAATTAATTGACAATTGAGAATTTACCCTTGATAATTGTCAATTCATAAGAACAAAGTTTCCTGATCAGGTTAAAGGATTGGTTATGACTGACAATGACAAAAATAAACGTACCGGGCATATTATATCACATACTCACTGGGACCGTGAATGGCGGTATCCGATCTGGCAGACAAGGCAGTTGCTGGTGGAATTCATTGATGAATTGCTGGAAGTGCTGGAAAACGGTAAATATGCCGGTTTTGTCATGGATGGCCAGGTTGCTCCAATTATTGATTACCTTGAAGTACGGCCGCAAAACAGAGACCGACTTGTAAAACTGATAAGCGAAGGCAAGCTTCAGATCGGGCCGTGGCTGACTTTGCCGGATGAGTATCCCGTTGATGGTGAGGCATTGATTCGTAATCTGCTTTTGGGCCATCGGGCGGCGGAAAAACTGGGTAAAGTGATGAAAATTGGCTATACTCCCTTTGGCTGGGGCCAAACTGCCCAGCTACCGCAGCTTTATGGCGGCTTTGGGATCGAGACGGCCTTTATTGGCAAAAAAGTCAATAAGGATAGGGCCCCGGATTGTGAATTCTTGTGGCAGGGCCCCGATGGCAGTGAATTACTGGCCAGCCGATTTGGGGATATGGGTCGCCAGAACTTCTATTTCTGTATCAATCTGACTGCATTGTATGGCATGGACCATGCAACGCTGGACTGGAAATATAAATGGGGCGTCCATGGCTTAATGTATCATCGAACTGATACCGAACAGATGCAGCAGGATCATTTTCGCCTCGATGCCCCGGCGGATTTACACCTTGACCTGATAGATGCCGCCGCGGCGGATCGCTGTTGGGCTACAACTAATGAATCGCTACTGGAAAATGACCGGTTAATGATGAATGGCTGTGATTATGCCGCAGCTCAACGGTTATTACCGGAGATGATAGAGAAATTGCAGCAGGTGGATCCGGATCGCCAATGGACCCAGAGCACATTGCCGCAGTTTGCCAAGTTGATGCTGGAGAAAATAGACCGCAGCAAATTAAAAACGGTCAAAGGTGAATTGCGTGATGGCCCGGTGGGCTGGCTTACCGGTAATGCACTGGCGACCCGGCAGTATATCAAACAGAAAAATCGCAAGGCCCAGAACAAATTGATTCGACTGGCCGAGCCTTTTGCCGCTATGGCAACCTTGCTGGGCCATGAATACCCAGCTTTTATGCTGAATAAGGCCTGGGATTATCTATTGAAGAGTCATCCGCATGATTCCATCAATGGTGTGATGCAGGATAAAAGCGCCAGGGATGTTTGCAGTCGCCTTGATCAGGTAATTGACATCGCCGATACCTTATCGAATAAGTCAATGCAGCAGATGATCGCCGATATTGATTTATCTGGATTCGCCAAAGATGATGTGCTGCTGGTTGCGTTTAATTCCCTGCCATATCCGCGGCGCGATACGCTGGAAGCCTGGGTAACGATGCCCAATGACTATGATCACAAAACAACTTTCCCCGATGATATGGGCTTTCTGGCCGTTTATGATGCCAAAGGCAATCCGCTGGCGACTCAATGGCAGGGAGCTGAAGACCAAATGTATTGCGTTGCAGAACTTCATGCCCGCATCCTGCCATATTATTGCAAAAGGCACCGGATATTCTTTGATAGCGGCACGATTCCAGCTATGGGCTATAAGGTTTTCCGCATAGCCACCGGCGCAGAAATTCGCAGCCAGGATGTTCACTTCGCTGATAATCAGGCTTATAGCTGTTCGCTGCTGAAGGCACCGAATGTGATGGAGAATGAATACCTCACCGTGACAATTAATCCCAATGGCACATTCAATCTGACCGATAAGATAACCGCTCATGTCTTTGAGAACATGAATTATTTCGAGGATCGCGGCCAGCATGGCACATATTGGGTTAACTGGCATCCTAAAGATCAGCGCAGCTATAATTCGCTGGGCTGTCATGCCGAAATTTATGCCGAAGAAACCGGCCCCTTACAAAGCACGATAGTTACCGAGGTGACTATGAACCTTCCTCAGCGGGGTGACAAGCTGGCCCAGAAGCGCGGCGATAATATCCAGCCGCTGAAGATCAAAACCAGAATCACCTTAAAGGCCAATAGCCCCCAATTGTTCATCGAGACTTCATTTGACAATCAACATGAAGACCATACCCTCCGGGCGATTTTCCCGACGGGGGTAAAGGATGAATATGCCAATGCCGGCGGCCACTTTACCATTGATCGCCGCCCGATAGCCGCCCAGGGCCCCACACCCAAGAGCCATTGGCCCGATATGGCCACCCAGCCAACCACCGATTTTGTGGATTTGTCCTGTAATGAAAGAGGCATCGCCTTTATCCATGACTGCCTCAATGAATATGAAGTGTTAAATGATGATAATCGCACCGTGGCCTTGACATTATTGCGCAGTGTCAAGAACTGGATAGTCACCGGCCATGTCGGTTCGGATTTCCCCGATCAAAAGGGCGGTCAATGCCTTGGCCGCCATACCTTAAGCTATGCGATTATGCCCCATGCCGGCGATTTTAATGAGGCAAAGGTTGGCCAGATGGCCCGGCAGTTTAATGTACCGGTAATTCCTATCCAGACTAACAGCCACGAAGGCAGCCTTTCCGGCAGCGAGCTTTCATTTATGGCCATTGACAATCCCCATATTCAGTTCAGCTGTTTGAAAGCGGCCGCTGACTGTGATAAATGGATCCTGCGAATTTATAATCCGACCAATATCGCCCAGCAAGGCCGGCTAAAATTCTTCAAAGAGCTTAAAGCCATTAAAGTCTGCGATCTCAACGAAGCGGTCATTGCCGATTTCAATGGCAAAGAGCAATTGACTCTGGATGCCCAGAAGATTTTGACTTTGCAACTGTTATTTTGAGAGGTATTTTTGAAGGCAGAAGGCAGAAGGCATAAGGCAGAAGGGGTGATGATGTTCGCTTCGCTCAGGTTGAATTATCAGGATGGGCAAAGTAGTTGCCCACCCTTGATTCCCATATTATTCGTTAAACAGGGTTGCTTTCGACACTGCCAGCAGCGAGCCCTGCCCTTAGCAGCAGGCTGAGCCTGCACCCACTTTTGTTTGATTTGGCAATATTTTACCGGCGTCGTTGCCGCCTGCCCCCGCTGCCTCCGTGTAAGGGATTGTGCCAGGTGATTTGGTTTACTATCGGCTCTGCCAGCAGCGAGCCCAGCCCTTAGCAGTCCTATAAATGGACTGATTTTGGACAAAATCGGGTTGAATTATGTTCGAAATTAACTGTTTAAGGTCATAATTCAATTGAATTAGGTCTTTAAGCAACTGAATTAGCGCCTAATCCAATTGAATTAGAACCTTCGACCATTGTACTAAACGTACTAAACGGGGACAGTCACCTATTAATTTGTTCTAAAATAGGTGACTGTCCCCTATTTTTATATGATGTTTTTTAGTTAAGCCAGTATCTCTACCTATGTAGGGCTTGTTCAATAAATCACAAGTTATTTATTGCAAAAGGTTTATGATTTAAATAGAATACTTCAGGTGAACGA
>JAEIOG010000068.1 GCA_016342495.1 Phycisphaerae bacterium | reverse complement strand
CAGATCCTACGCAAATGCGCAAGTTGCCTATTTTAACAAATTGCACTTTTTGAAAGAAATTCCCGTGAACGGTTACTTTTTTTTTAAAAATTGTGGTTGAGATTTCATTGATTTCGATAAATGATTATACAGATATATACTATAGTATATTTACGGGATTACATTTTTTCTATACAGTAACACTTGGCCTCAATAATAGCAGTATTCCGTTGCCGCCAACAACAAAACTTTCAATACTGCCTGAAACGTTGCTGTAAGATAGTAAGAAACCGTGTTGAAATAGCAAACAAAAGAGATTTTCTAAATCTTTGTCATTATTAGATTTAAGCTGTAAATACAGTTGTTTAATGACTTTACAAAATCACCCTTAGCCCCCTCTCCCCATTTCATTTTCAAGACAACCCATAAGTTTTTTTAATTGCAGTACCTTGTGAATTATTTAGGATTTCATACTGGGCTTTTATCCCCAAGCACGCTGTTGCTGTCCGCCACTGAGCTCGCTGGGGCGATGTTTAATACGATCACCTAAGCCAACCATTTCGACCAGTTCTTTGGCCTGTTTGCGGCATGGATATCTGGTCCAATAAATCGTTTCGGGTGGCAAGATAGTCTTTTATGGTAGTCTAAAAATTGAATGCCTGCCATTTTATTACATCAAACTCACTTAAACCATGGGCGAACCATTTCAAAATACATTTACTTCTGAAATTATGAAATTTACCATTTTTAACCCTGGTTTTTGCAGATCATATTAGTCGGTCCGTAAATCCTTATTTAGTAGTGATAAACATATTGTCTACGATATTTCCATCGACATTAAGAACAGTATTATCAAATACCCCTTTTCTGACGTAAAGTTTCTTGAACATTTCACCAGAGAACAGTGAAGCATCAAGGTCGCCATAGACTTTTAGTCGGGTCAACTGCCCTGTTGCTTCATAACGACCTTGAATATCAGCGAGACTAGAACTCTTGCCGGCATAAATGCGTTCGATATCGCCCTGAACGAGTAGGTCTGCGATATTAATACTGCCTTTAGCCCTGAGCCTGCCAAGAGCACCTTGTCCATTGGCGTCATTTACACGCCAGGTATCACCTGAAATATTACCTTTGACATCAACTTTGTCAATGAAGCCATCAACGGTGATGTCGGCATCAAGATTACCATTAACCTTAATCCTTTGGACCGGGCCAGCAGTATCAAGGTCAAGATTCAGGACATCGCCCTTAGCATATAACTTATTAATGCCGCCAGTATCAGTAGTAATGTCAGCATTATTCAAATCTCCGTCGGCATAAATATTACCGATGCTACCTGCTGTAATATCAGCCGAATTAATATCATTATGGAATTTGAGTTTACCCAGTAAACCATCAATATCAACATTACCCAGTGAGCCTTCAAGCATCAGATTTTTAAGTGTACCCTGGACATTAAGATCGTCGATGCTGATATCGCCTTTGATAGAATTAAAGCCACCGCCAATAATATCAATGGAATCCATATTAAGAAGTCCATCGCCAGCCCTATTGGTATCAGTTACAGTCAAGGTTCCTTTTCCTGAGCTATTAGTAATATCTATACTTAACTGATCGCCAGAGAAGTTGCCATCAGCATCAACAGCGTTAGCTGCAAATACCAGATCACCCGGAGTGTTATAGGCGACTTTAAATACATCGCCATCATCATCAGTAAAGTAGAATTTACCTGAGTTGCTTTGCTGGACAGTGACACCAGTAACGGCGACAGCTGCCAACGATATAGATGGGCTGGTATTATCATTACAGATAAAGTTCAAGGTATCAGAAACAGTTGCTTCAGATTGAGGATCAAAGACCAGAGTGATGGTTTCAGAACTGTCAGGTGCGATAGTTAATGATGTTATGATATTACCACTGGCGTTTTTGATAACCAGATCATCACTGTTAAAATCAAAGGAAGTAATAGCCAGGTTTGCGGTACCATCATTAGTCAATGTAACTGTGGCAGAAGCAGATGAGCCTCCAGAGCCATCAACCATTACATCACCAAAATCAATCGCTGTAGTATCAACTGTAAGGTCAGCACTACCAGCATTGGCGACAAGAGGAATACGAACTGTAGGTTCATCAGGATCATTAGTAGACAGAACCAGAGTCGCGGTATACTGACCAAATTCCAACGGAGCAAACTCAACCTGATATTGGCGAGGTGTACCATTTTCTATGGTCCAGTTATCACCATCGTTAGCTACAGCATTCGTAGCACCAAGCAGGCTGAATACTCCATCGTCATCATCTTCGATAACAGCTGAAGTTACTGTCAAATCAGCTGACCCTTCATTTCTAATGCGGAAGGTCTTAGTGCTGGTTTCTTCCACTTCGGTATCATTAAATGACAGAGAATTGAGCAATGTAGCACTACTGTCGGTAATTGCTACATCAGGCTTGGATTGTGTAACTGAACCGGTACCTGAAAGAGGCAAGACGATATCATTACCACCGAAACTAATGGTAAGGGTAGCGTCATCATAGAATGCTTCACTAGCCGGATCGAACGTTACAGCGATATTAGCTGATTGCCCTGCTGTAATAGTGCCCGAAGCAGTATCGACAGTAAAGACCGACGATTCAGCACCAGCAATTGTTACGGTGTAATCAATCGACGAGTTATTGGTATTAAGAATTGTCACCTGACCAGTGCTGTCAAGATTAGTAGGAACGGTACCAAAAGCTAATGCGTCATCATTATTAACACCAATATGTTCGGTGACAATCACACCAGCGGAAGTAGCTAGCGCCGCGTCATTAAACAAAGCTGGCATAGGCCCAACAAAGCCTTGATACATCGGTTCAGGTTGACTGCCAGCAGATTGCGGTGCGGTTAGCTGCAGGTTATATTGACCTGTAGTTGACCAGCCATAGACATCAACATAATAAGTTTCACCAGCGACCAATGGGGTTGCTGCTGAGCTATAGGTCAGAGTTTCAGTCTGACCGGAACCGGCGACATCAGTAGTTGCCATCACAGTACCATTGGCATTGAGCAGACGAATCTGGGTATTCAAAGCTGTTGAAGTTGCAGTTGGTGTCGTGACAACAGTCAAGGTGCCATCGGTATCAGCCGGAGCGGTAAACTTGAAGTAGTCACGGTCACTTTGATCATGCAGCGAAAGCTGGCTGAGGGTTATAGAATCAGAGCTGGCTGGGAATTCAAGCCCAAAGGCGTCAGCCTGATTATTATTTGGTTCATTGATGTCACCAAATTCATTGGTGCTGAACATGCAATTCATACTATATTGACCAAAAGTATCATTACTGGATTGGATCTGGAAGAAGATTTTCTCACCAGCAGTTAGCCCATCAGCCAGAATTGTTTCATAACCATCTTCGCCCTGGCGGTCTGCACTTCTGATAATATTGCCAAAAGAGTCATACAAAGCAATAGCATTATCAAAATCTTCATCGCCATAAACATTAAGTTCCAGGGCATTATATCCAGATGGGATAGTCACACTATAGAAATCGATATCAGAGGAATTATGGATATTAGCATCATAAACTCCAACATAATCGCTGGAAGTCAGCGCATAGGCTGTAGCTATGGTCTCGTTGGATTCATAACGGTCTGGAGTGGCGGTTTCCTGGAATTCCAGATTCATGGCATAAGAACCTTTGCTGTTGGCCCACGAAGACACCTTCAGATAATAGTAATCGCCTGGAGTACCAGTATACTCGATAAATTCAGAACCACCTGCACCGCTCTGGTCAGAGCTTGCCAATGGATTTCCATCATTATCGAGTAATTCTATTACACCATCGAGAGTAGGATCCATTACTGCGCTGGCTTCAAATCTACCTGTAGAGTTGCCCGGTACAGTGAACATGAAGTAATCTTTATCTGTACCGCTATGAATACTTACAGAAGTCAATGTAGTGTCAGCCGCTCCAAGATACGCAGCTGTTGCCACGGTATTATTAGATTCATAGGCATCACCAATTTCACCAAGACCCGCTGCAATCTCAAATTCATATTCGCCCGCGGAATCGCCACGAGGAACTACTTTAAATTTATAAGTTGAACCGCGAGAGAACTGGAATGCGGTAAATACTTCGTGACTACCCATAGCCGAGCTGTAATCAACAGCGCCAACTTCAGTGCCTGCCTGATTATAGACAAATACTGCTACATCAAGATTCTCATCAGGGGCTACGCCCAGATAAACAAACCCATTAGAAGTCGAAGGCATAACAAAACTGTAATAATCAACATCACTACTGTCATGTAAAGTCGCAGAAATCATGCCGCTTTCAGCCAGGGTCGTATCAACAGTTGCCAATGTTATCGCTACAGCAGTTGACACTAAATTATTTGGTTCATAATCATCCTGAAGAATTGTAACCGTATTCATACGAATCATTTCATCTGAGAATGTGACATTATTGGCTTCATCGGTTTCATCAACATCATTCCATTTATCAACGACCATAGCCAGATAATAATCACCATTTTCAACGCTATTTGGAATTGTCAGGTTTGTAGCATTCATCGCATTGCTCAAAGAAGCCACCGAACTGACAGTTACACTACCCAGACTGGTAGATGAATCTTCATCAAAGTTAGCCTTATCAGAAGTTAGATAATAGTAAACATCGAAGCTATTGGCTTCATAAGAGCCATAATTAGCAATGGTATAAAATGCCTGAATCTGATCACCAGCTGCGGCAAAAGGTACGGTTGAAAGATTTGTACCTGTGAGTTCTGCCTTGCCTGAGCCAACAGCGATCGCAACAGAACTGGAATTATTAGCTTCATCAGTTTCATTAATAATATTAGCCGGATCCATAACAATAGCTAATTCGAAGTTACCATCATAGCCAAACGGACTTGCCGCTGGCATTGTAACCGTTTCAGTATCAGCATAAGGATTCTGATCACCTGGAACAACAATATTAGCCAATATCGTTGAATAGCCAGTATTGGCATCTTTAAGTATAATAGCCGCCGGAGTATTCTGGCCTGCGACAGGCTGGACATTAAAGCTGAAATCAACTGAATCACCCCAACGCACGTCACCGGTTGTGACCTGATAAGTCGGAGGATCAATAACTGCTGCATCTTCAGTAAGAGGTTCAGCAACACTGGCAGCCATATAGTCATAAGCGGTATTATTGGTATATAGTTGCTCCTGAACTGATTTGTCAGCATTAATTTCAACAGCAAACATTGTATTGCCACCAATATAATCACCTAAAATCTCAGCAGAAACGCCATTAGCCAAAACTATATGCATCGGGCTGTAAGCACCGGCAGCAATTGTACTGGTCATTTCGGTTGCGATCTTAATAGCAGCCGGATTAGCAATATCGCCATCTGGCGTCAGATAAAGATCAACAGCTACCGGTTCGGCAGGTTCGCTGCCAGCGTTAACTATACCGACATAAACTTCAAAAGCGGTATCAGGTGCAATCCCAGCCGTTGGGCCATAAACATCAGCAGCCTGCAGATCGACATTGATAACATTACCAATGGTTACAAGCGAACTGTCAAGAGCAACATTGTTTTCTTCATTGGATTCTTCAACAACATTTGCTTTATCGATTATCATTCCTATAAAGAACTGACCATCTTTGGCATAAGGATTATCTGTTGGCAGGGTCAAATTAACAAAGTCATTAATAGAAGTGCCTGCAGATAGCGAACTTATTTCTATACTGCCAATTTCAATATCTTTTTCAACCGATATTTTCGCATTGTCAGACAGATAGAATCGAGCTGTAAAGCCTTCAGCATCGGCAGTACCAGCATTATTAAGAGAATATTGGGTTTGTAATGTTGCGCCCCATTCCAGGTCGTCAAATGCCATATTATCAACGGTACCATTAAGTTCGGCCATACCTTGCTCGGCTATTTCGATTGGCATGGAATTAAAGTTATATACGCGATCATTGTATGGGTCAGATTCCCAGCGTTCAGGTACCTGATTGCTCTGATCTATAACCATAACAATATTATACGCACCTGATGGGTCCCAGCCTTCGGGCTGTTGCAATTCGAAAGTAACTGAACCCTGGTTATTAGCCTGGGAAGCCAGCGAAGCTATGACACGTTTGCCCATATATACATCGGTATCACTAAACTGCCAATCCTGGGATAGATAATAGGAAATCTCAAATGATTCAGCTGCGGATTTACCATAATTCCATACACTGTCAGCTACCGTGATATTCTGGCCAAAATTAGCAACCATTGGCATTTGCTGGATATAGCCATTAAGATCAGCTACACCACTAACAGCAATTGGAGAACTTACAAAAGTATTAGCTTCATCAGTTTCATCTACATTATTGAAACTGTCAACCTGAACCAGAACATAATAATTGCCATCCGGCAGATTCATATAGCCCGGCAGATAAGCCTGGACGGTAGTCTGAACACTGTTGGCACCTTCAGTTGCAGGTAATAAGCCTACTGGCCATTCGGTCAGGTAATAATCATTCTGGTCAAAGGTTGTATCATTTGAAAGTGCAACACGAACATTAAATGGTGCTGCTTCAGCTTCACCAATATTAGAAATAGTCAGCGGCACTTCGAAGCTCTGGTCCCAGTTAGCTGTTGCTGGCGTTGCGCCAAGTTCAGCGACAATATCGACACTTGGAGCCACCACAGCCATCGAAGTGCTGATTGCGGTATTATTAAGTTCATCGGTTTCCTGAATTGCTCCACGCGGATCAATTTTAGCGGTTATGACATATTCAGTGCCGCTGCGTACCAGCGAAGGTGGAAGATTAGCGACAAACGACATATCAATCGGTTCGCCCTGCTGAGTTGCTGTCAGCATTGGAATATTAGTCGAACCAATCAGCGTACCTAGTTTGCCACTGCCTGACTGACTGAGATAGAAATTAACCAGCACATTTTCAGCATCGGTATTACCGGTGTTGGCTATCTGGAATGCAACATCAAATTGCTCGCCCATCTGCACCGAAGCTGGCAAGGCAATAGATGGAATGGTCAGATCAGTTTCCTTTGGAGTTTCAATATTGAAACGAAGAGCAACAATATTATTGATTTCCGATTCTTCATCAATTACATCCTGACTGTCGGCTTTAATCAATAGCCAACTTAAACCTTCAGGGGTATCAACCGGAATAGTCAAAGTCTGCGTATCCCATTGAGTAGCGTTAACGCTTAAACCTGTCATCTGGGCCGAAGTTAAAATAATATCATTATTGTCAATATTATCATCGGCAGACAGATAATATTCGACTGTATAGGCAGTTGCATCAGATTTGCCGACATTTATCAGGCTGGTATCAACTAAAACTTCCTGGCCTGGTGCAATCATTTCCGGCATACCGGCCATATTAAAAGCCAGATCAGCTTTACCCAAAGGTTTGGTCATAATAGTCAATGGTGTTACCGCGAGATTATTATCCCAGTTAATATCATAAGCCTGATAGTCACCTCTGGTTTCCACACCTAAGAATAAATCACCACTAAAGCCAAATGGGGAAGCAACTGGTAAAGTTACATCTGTTGACCATGACATTTCGGAATTGCCAGCTAAATCCGTTAGAGCTACATTGCCCTGAAGCATATGTCGCTGACCCATACCATCGGCTGAATTAGTCAGAAATACATCAACAAAAACACCGCCACTGGTATCGGTTGCCGACAAATTGGCGAGATTTACATCAACCGAAGTTATATCGCCCCAATAAGCATCAACTTCAGGGTCATCATGAGCCTGGCTATCCTGGATAGCTACAGCTGACAACGATGATACTGTCAGATCTATCGGTGCCTGAGCTACTTCTACCCATGCCCGAACTTCAACATTACTTCGACGAGGATCATCATTCTGAATAGTCAAAGCACCATTATAAAAGCCCGGCTGCAAATCAGTAAGATTCAGATTTACATCAACATCAACACTCTGTTGTGCTTCGATAATAATTGGGAATGTGTTGGCCGCAAATTCAAAAGCAGCCTGGGTACTGTTTACGCCTGTGATAGTAAGAGGTCCTTCGCCAATATTTTTAATGGTAATTTTGGCAGTATCGGTTTCAGTCGAAATATATTTACCAAAATCAAGCATCAAATCATCGGGCATATTAATGCTGTCGCTAACTTCGATTTTACCAACGGTTTTTTCCAGGCGAATAAAGCTGGTAGCCATATTATTATTTTCATCAATTTCTGAAATCGCGTCATCGCCATCCAGTTTCATGATGATTGTATATGAACCGGTTTCATTTCCTGGAGTCACAAATCCAACGTCAGAAGGCTCAGGTAGAGTAAATGTAGACTGTGATTTTATAAAATTATTAGTCGGGTCATTACCCAGAGTTTCTATCGTGGTTGTGCCTAATTCAAAAGCGGAATTAATATCGCCATAGCTGTTAGCCAGATAGAATTTCACATTGACATCATTAGCGGCGGTATTGCCCCAGTTAGCTAGCTCATATTGAAGAGTAATCTCACTGGTTTCTGTTGCGCTGGACCATTTCATGTCATATTTAGGCATATTCATCGTCGGGTCGAACGGATCAACATAGAAACCAACCAGATCAGCATTCATAGTTTGAAGATATACCGCTCTGGAGAAGGAATTATTCGACTCCACCGATTCATCGATAACATTATCGCTATCAATTACAACAACAATGCTGTAAGCCCAGGCTGCCGGGTCGAAATTCTGAGGCGAATCCGTTGGCAAAGTGAGTTCTTTAGCGAATTCATAAGGAGCGACTTCACTGCCATACAACCCTGCCCCTTCAGGCACCATCGCAACAGTCTCACTGCCAATTTCCACCATGCCAGCAGTATCAATCATGCCATCGGCATTTTGTATTACATTACCTTGAGCAAGATAATATTTTACCTGGAAATCTTCAGCATCGCTGGCACCAAAGTTATTCAGCTTGGTATTAATGCTGAAAGTCTGTCCCCAGAATAATTGTTTATCTTCAAAAGTGCCATCGCCAATCATTGCGTTTCCGGTCAGATCAGCAGGAGCAGAACCAAGAAAGAAAGGAAATGCTCCGTAATTATCATCATTATTATATTCCTGAATAGCATCTGTCGGGTCAACTCGTGCGACAAGATGAAGTTCCTGGGCATTAGCAAATTGCGTTGGCGCTGAATTTGGCAACAGTATAACCGTATTTTCAATATCAGTGCTCATACCAGCCGGTATGTCAATTGTAGAAGTTTTTAAGCTGTAAAGATCATCAGCATCAAAATCAGGATCCCAGGGATTCAAAATCGATAGATACCATGAAACTTCAACATCATCAGCATCGACCATACCCCAATTGCTGACATTGGTATTAAGTGTTATTTCATCGCCCCAATCATAGCCCTGTGGGAAAGTTCCGGTGCTGCTAGCCATCGGAATAGGTGCAACAGTAAGGTCAGCAAGTTCCTGGCTCTTGATATAAATACTGCCAAAGAACGAATTATTGAATTCATCAAGTTCTTCAACCTGATTTTGCGAATCAACCTTTATTGCTACATTATAAGGCATGCCACCAGTAGCATTAGCTGGCATTTGCGGTAGCTGGAATGTAAATTCAAAAGAAGCACTGCCCATACCAGCTAGTTCCAAAGGCATAGTCATATGAGGTTGCATATTTGCAAAATCAGCTGGGGTAATAATCTGATCCGACAGATACAAAGCAATATTTGAACCATCGACCGGACTGCCTGCTAAATTTGAAACATCGACATCAATAGTTATATCCTGACCCCATGTGCCTTCAAAAGGCATTGCGACAGGCTCAATCTGAAGATCAACGCCAGCCTTAAAATCACCAACAGATACAATTCTATTGATAATATTATTGGTTTCATCATGTTCGAGAACTTGCCCATCGCTATCGACAGCCATTATCAGATAATAAGGCTGATCAGTATTATCACCTTTTTCTGGAATATTAAGAGTAATCTCATATTCGCCAATCTGGCCTGAAGCCAAAGCTGAAACCAGTTGGCTGCCAACATGAATATCTGTTGCCGAATCATAAACCTGGTCGGTAGACATTACAATATCAACATTAAAGGAGCCAGCATCAACTGTACCAAAATTAGCCATCGCTATTTCAGCTTGATAGCTCTGATTCCAGGAAAACATTTCCAGACCTAACAAATCAATATTACCGGCAATCAAATCAACGCCATCGGCCAATTCAACAGTTTTGATTGAAACAAAACTTGAAACTTTATTGTCCATGACATCCATTGGTTGACCATCATAATTAAATTCTTCAATAGTATTATCAGCGTCAGCTATTATAATAACATAATAGTCACCATCAGGTAATACTTCAGTCGTTGGGACAGGGACTTCTACTTCATGGTCCATCCAACTATGTGGAGCCATATAGTCAACAATATGCTCAGCCAGTAAAATATCATCAGCACTATATTGATTATCGCTGCTTATCACTGCTCTGATAGCAAATGGTGTCGCGATAGTAGCATCGCTTTCATTTCTAGCTGATAAATTAATATGCATTGGAATCGCGCGCATCAGCTCTGGTTCCATAAAATCATAATTATCAATTACAATGTTTGGTTTGGGTGACTTTATCTGAATTGGCACCGAACGCATATTGTTATCTTCAGTAGGCGTCCCGCCCATTGATTCATTAATAATATTATCAGGATCAACCACCACCACCATATAGTATTCACCATCAGCTAACTGGCCATCCAGATTTGAAGGCAGCATCAAGTCAGCGTTCATTGGCATCATAGTGGTATGATTATAACTGTATACACCCATCTCAATTGAGGTTTCATCTACCACACCAGCTGCGGTCGCGAGGTAAACCTTGACATTGGTAGCCGGTGCCGCACTGGAACCAAAACTGCTGATGTCCCAGTTCATATGAACATTAGAACCCCAGCCATAGTCCGGCATGTACATAGGCGGCAATGGCTGCAAAGCCAGATCAATTTCCGGTTCTTGCATTTCCAGCATAATTGCGTCAGATTCATTATTGTCTTCATTAACCTCAGTTATAACATTATAAGAATCAGCTACCATCACCAGCTTATATAAACCAGCCGTATCTAACTCAACAGGTAAAAATATATCAAAATCTATCATCAGTTTTGGCACTGTACCATCAGTTCTGGGACTCAACTCGCCGCCTGGCGCTTCATAATCCCATTTTCCAACCACGGCATCACCATTAGCGGTATCGCGCAATTCGACACTTACGGTAAAGTTACCATCAAGATGCATTATTGTAGGATTTTCAAATTCACCAAAAACGCGAATCTGCTGTCCCGGAGCTGCCGGCAGGCTTTGCTGCTGATCTTCAGCTTTAAAGAAAGCCATCACAATATCAGGTGCGGGAACCTTAAACTCAACGGCTTCAAATATGGAATTATTAACTATTGAAGTTTCATTACCCAGCTGTCCATCAGGATCAACTATCGCACCAATATAATAAGTCGCCGACGGATCGTATGCATACCCCGGCAATCTGACATCCTGAACTTCAAGCTGCACATAACTGCCATCGCCTGTCAATGAATAATTATTAATCCATTTTTCCGTCCCTGCCACTAATGACCCTGGATCTGCTGCGGTAAATATGCCAACTTTGACATTAAAGTTGTTGGCTACACTTGGCCCATTATTCTTTATCGCAAAGTTAACCCGGAAAGGCATTTCAGTATCAAATGTCGGAACACTTGTATCAAACACCAACTCTGCACCCATATCATCAATATAAGTAAAGCCCGCGGCGGTATTGACCGCGATATCATAGCTGGGCTGGCCCATATCAATCATCTGCGCAGGATCAGTAAGAACAAAAACATTATTGGCAGCCGATTCAGTAACACTGCCGCCACTATTGACAACCATTGCCAGATAATATGAACCAGGCGCTGCATCTTCAGGTAGCGTAATAGTAATATCCTGACTATATCCAGCTCCACCAGCTAATTCATTGCCATTGGTTCCGGTAGATTCAACTACAAACAATGGCGAACTATAAAGCAAATACCCGCCTGTAGCAGTAGGATTAGCCGGATCAAAGGTCGTCGGATTGCTAACCATATAAAATAGAGTATCAATATTATTGCCTGAACCCGGGTCAGCTAGTGCTCCGCCCCGATTAACAATCGATGCTTTGACATCAATGCTTTCACCTGGGCTAAGACTACTCAAATCTCCAAGAGGCATCAGCATATCCGGCATCAAATCAATCAAACTGGTATCCGGAGCCGAAACTGTAACTGTCGAATCTATCTGGCCAATATTATTATCTTCCAGCCCAGTACCGGTTTCATTAATTCCATCGGTGGCATCTGCTTTAACAATAAGTTTCACCGATGCCGGCCCATCAGTATAATCTGGCAAACGAACCATACCTTTTACAGTCATATACTCACCTGATGTCAAACCATCAACAGTAAAACCATCGGTAACAATCACGCCATCTACCATATATGATGTTATCGCGTAATCCGGCGATGTGCCATCCCAGACAGTGTCTTCTGACAAAGCTAACTGAACCTTAAAACTGGTCGCATCAGTATCGCCATCATTATAAACACCGATATCAACTGGTACCCACTGACCCCAAACAGGATTAGTGCCGGTTGGTAGCATAACATTACCCTGAATATAAACCAGATCTGCCGTACCGGTTTGTAAAGTCGCGCTCCCGATAGTCAAAGCCTGGGTTATTTCATTATTAGTTTCATCTGCTTCAACTACTGTTCCAGCATAGCTATTAGAGCTGTTGCCGCTATCGACAATTGCTATTATCGTCCCGGAAGTTGTAAAACCACTCGGAGCGGATGTTGGCAATGTTATCTCAGCATAATCTTCATAAGTTTCACCCGGATTGACTTTACTTATTGCCACAGTCTTCAATTCAATATCGGTAGCCGCGTCATAATTCCCATCGGCACTCAATACTAATCTCACATTGAAATTTTCAGCTGGAGCATCACCGGTATTTTCAAAAATAATTGGCACGCGCCATTGCTGTCCCCAATTAATATCAACCGGATCGCCCGGAACAATATCCATTGAACTAATAGCTAGGTCAGGTGTTGCCAACTGCAACTCAACCGATGTGACATGATTGCCAGTTGGGTCAGATGTCAAAGTCCCTGCTCCATCAATTTCCATAATCAGGTAATATGTGCCATCAGAACTGACATTAGCCGCACTTACCTGTGGGATGACAAAGCTCAAACTTGCGTTAAACATATCACCTGCGGCTAAAGCCCCACTATCAGCTGGAATCGTAAATATCAAATCCCCGGTATTATCAGTTATCGCCTGTTTATTTGTGTCATTAATATCGTCCGTGCTGCTCAAGTAGAATTTGGCATCAAAAGCTGTACTGATTGGCAATTCACCAATATTAGTTACGTTAAACCTTAGATCAGCAAAATCTCCCTGCTTCAACACCGTATCACCAACAGGGACCGGATAGCCTGCAGCGTCAGGTGTCAATACTTCTAAATCAACAACTGATGCATCTGTTACCCCGCTGGTCCATGAGCCAACATAAACTGCGATAGGCTTAGCTTCATTATTAAGTTCACCTTCGGTACCTTCTGCGATTGTATTGCCAGAATCTGCCTTGGTCAAAATATAATATAAGCCATCGGTACCCGATGATGGCAAAACCAGTGCAGTCGAATCAACAAATTCTCCAAAAGCGTATTCCATCGCGCCAAATGCCGTACCCGATGCCGCCACTGTCATCACACCAGTATTAGTATCAGCAAATGCGATATCATCTCCATCACCGAAAATATCATTCTTTGACAATACGAATGTCACATCAAAATCGGCAGTAATATCAACATCACTGGCATTATACAGATCAAATTCCGCACAAGCAATCGTATCGCCCCAACTTAATGATGGAGTCGTCTGCATACTTTGATCATCATCATCATTTTTCCCTTCAAACTCAATATATGTTTCCAGCATCATTATATCAGCAGTCGACACACCTATGGTTTGTTTAAGCTCGACAGGATACCAGACAATATTATTATCTTCATTGCTCTCTGCTACAGCATCATCAGGATCAGCAACATAAACAATCCAATACTGACCTTCCGGCATATTCGTAGCATCATAAGCGGGCATCTGCACCATCACATCATTAATTGATTCATCTAAGCCACCAAGGCCACCTGTGACATTGACAACCGCCGGCGTAGTCCCATCGGTAGTCAACTGCGCCGTATTAGCCGAATCAGGATTAAATGCGACATTATTCAAATCATCGCTGGTTATATATATTTTGACATCAAATGCCCCTGACGCCGCCTGACTAAGGTTTTCAACGTCAACAGCCAATTCATAGCTGCCGCCAAATTTTAGAGGCATTTCCATGCCATCATCATCCATTTCCAAATCAGCTGAATCTATCCATATACCTCCATCTGGATATTCTGTCTGCATCAACAGCGTATCATTATTAATATTAGTATCACCTGACTGCACAACTGCATACAGATAGAATTGGCTACCACTGATAGCTGTCGCTGGCAAGGTAACTGTAGCGGATTGCTCGGCAATTTCTCCCTGAGCAAATGGCGTACCGGTGCTGGCTGCCACTACCGATGCCGATGTTGACGTCAGCTCAATTGCACTATTTTCAAAGGTTGGTGATGTTGAAATATAATATTTGATATTCATATCAGCGGTAATATCGACATCACCAATATTCTTAAATCTACTGGTAACAGTTATTTCACTGCCCCAGCTAAATGTATTGGTATCTAAAGCCTGGGTGCTGAAGAATGTCACACCGGCGACATCAGCCCCACTTACCGGCGTTCCGGGATTTTGAATCTGGATATAATCAGTCAGCATTATATTATTTGACTCATAAGCTTCAGTAACTTCATCGGCACTGTCAAGTTTGAATATAATATTATAGCTCATATTAGAAGCGTAATCAGACCATTGTTCCTGAGCTTCTGCTAGTGCTGGAATAGGCACAACTAAGGATTCGGCGATAGAACTGTTGGCCGCCGCATCTGTAGCTATAACAGCGGCAACTCCTGCCGTTGCCCCGTTAAGGTCTATCGCAATATCATTTGAATCTATTTCATTATCAAAACTCAAATATGCGCTAATTTGGAAATCTGTTGTAACTGCCGTATCACCCTGATTTGCGATTAGTAAAGTAATATCAGCGTCAGTACCCCATTCAATTTTGCCATATTCCGATTCCAATACTCTTAAATTTGCCAGATCCTGACCCGTAACTGCTTCCATATCACCAATCGGCATGAAGATCGATGTTTCTGAACCATTAGCAGTATTAAAAACATGATCGGTGGAAGTAATTTGAGCAAAGATATAATAATCACCATCTGAAGGTGGAGTCGTTATCTGACTTAAATCCAGATTAAAATTATTAAGCTGCAGCATCCCGCCGCCTTGTGGGCCCGATGCCGCCAATGGCGTAGAAGTCAAATCCCAGGTATGTGTACCTATTTCTTCAACTCCTGACCCATTAATATCAAGAGTTGAACTGTCGCTAAGATAAAACTTCACTGTTACATTGCCAGTATTAACTGCATCTTCCTTATAATTAAATAATTCAAAGTTTACTGTTAATATATCTTCAAACTCAGCATAAGGTTCAGTAGAGAACAATTTAATATCAAATTTTGAATCATAGATATTAACCGCCGTTGCCCGAATATTATTTGTTGTATCATCTTCTGTGACAGCACCAGCACCATCTATTTCCATAACTACATAATATAGAGATGGATCAGTATTTGGCGTCAGGCTGCTGATTGTTGTTGCATCAATTTCAATTTTTTCCAGATTAGCATCTCTGAAATTGACCTTGCCATGATCAAGAGCACTTGTGATAGTTTGGGTTCCCAGTAATACCGGAGTCCCTGACATATCTGCCGAAGTATTAAGATAATATTTAACATCAAAGCTTGATGCCGCATGATTCCCTCCGATATTAGCAAATGTCCCATTTATAAAAATATCATCGCCCAGATATATCGAATCATCAACTTCCTTTTCACCATCTTCGTCACCACCGATATCCATTGGATCACCAGTCATGACTTCAAACTCAGCCGGGACAAAATCAGGATTAGCTGGAGTAGATGTGCCATTTGCTACCATCCACACTGGCATCGCGATTATATTATCATCCGCATCAGTTTCCGTATCAGAGGTTTCCAGCTTGACCACCATGTAAGCCCAGCCTTCCGGGGCGCTGGCATCAGCAAAAGTAGTTGGCATCGTAGTGAAATTCAATGTAGCAACTGTATGATCAAGACTAACAGCACTCAGCCCTGTCCCGCCAGTTACCGTTATCGCATTGGCAGCGTCGAATTCTTCTGTAGCTGAAATACTTACCGTTGCGGTAACTGTAGTTGCCGTGGCATCTGTAGCACCAGCATTAAAATATGAAACATCAAGGTCAACACCGCTGCCGCCCCATTCCAAAACAGGTAAGCTGTCAATAGTGGCACCATTAACCCTAAGATTTTCCGCCACCAGATTTATTCCGGTTTCACTTGAACTGGAAACAATATTTATCGGCATCGACATCATATTATTATTAGATTCAAACGCTTCGGTTATATTTTCCCCTGCATCAACCGAAACTATGACGAAATAATCACCATCATCAAGCGTAGGGGTAAAGGTCAAATCAAGTGATGCCTCACAAATCACCGCAGCCCCGGCGACAAGCCCGGATGTCACCGATGTCGTTCCGGTTGCATTTATCTCTACATCCTGGTCATCCAGCATTGGGTCTTCACTGAGATAATATTTTATCGTAAAATCGTCAACCGTAGTGCTATCGGTTAAATCAGTATCGCTGTCATTTTCAATTACAACCGAAACCGGGTAACTCTGTGTCCAGTTAAATTCTGGCATATCCGGCAACTGTGGCGACATCGCAACCAGATCCACCGCCCCGGAAGCAGGATGTTCACCAATTGGCATCAAAAACAAACCTTTATTGTCCGATTCATTATCACCAGCATTAGCAATATTCATAAATACATAAAAATCGCCATCAGTACCACTGGATGGCATAGTAACATCATAAACATAATATTCACGCTGGCCGGCATCAGGTTTGACACTGGCAAAATCATTTTCACCGGTTAATGGCGCAGCTGCTAATGCGGTATCACCGCCATCTAATATATTATCTGTACTCAGGAAAAATTGTACCGCTGCCGCTGATGCTACTGCGTCGGTACCTTTGTTTTCCACTTCAAATTCAAATTCCATCACATCACCCCATGTCGGTTCTGGGATATCATGTGGAAATGGTCCTTCGACAGCTATTTCCGTTGCCGTTGTTGATGACCCTATAAAGATATTCATACCTGTAACATTATTTGTGGCATCAGCATCAGTATCAGAACCCGCAGCTTCAATCTGAACGAATAATGTATATTGACCATCAATAAATTTACCCGTCACATTTGGCTCTGTTAAAGCCGAAATCACAAATTCTTCTTCATCGGAAAACATTCCTGCGCTGACATTACCCGAAAATGAAGTTGCCGCCGAAGTTATTTCTACATTATCATCGGTTGTGGTAAAATCAGCATCATCACTTATATATACCGTTATTGTCGGAGCTGTTGCTGTGTCCGTATCGCCACCATTTACAGCATCAACACAGAACCGGACTTCATCACCCCATGCCAAACCACCAACATCACCTTCAATATACATACCATAGGCCGCTAAATCAATGCCCGCTGTCCAGTCACCAATCCATATAGCCGAGATTCTTTCATTATTAAAACCATTGGTATCTTCGTTAGTTGCTCCAATAATTTCAGTTAATACATAATGCAAACCATTGGTATTTGAGCCCTGAGTTGGAGTTGATATATCCATTGTAGTTGTAATATATTCCAAAGACCCCATCGAAGCAACCCCTGTTGCCCCGCCCAACTGAAACTCGGCACCCGAATCAGTAAAGGTATAATCTTTAGATGCATATATCTCAATATCAAATACACTGGAAGCCTGATCTCCAGTATTAAAATACCCTATTTCCAAATCGCCAAGACTTGTTCCATCATAAGCCCAGGCAAACTGTGGCACAGCATCTTCATTGGTCGCATCCTCAATTTCCGCCTCATCAATACCTAAGTCAACTCCATTCAGCGATGATGTTGCTACTGCTTCAAATTTAAATTCAAATGTATTATTAGCATCATAAACCTCTGACACCACATCGTTTTCATCCAAAACTGCTATCATATAATAAGTACCGGGTGTCACTCCCGCAGGAATCATTACATCACTGTCGGCTATCGAAGCCTGATCGGTATTAAATTGAGCATCAACAGTTACCGAAACCGTTGCTGGGTTCGTACCATCAGTAGTCAAAAGCGTATCTGAACCATCAAATTCATCATCAGCACTTAAATAATATGAAACCGTAAAGTCAGCACTGCCATCCGTCGCTAAAGCATCGCCATAACTTACAACATCCGTAATCCCAGGGTATACATTGCCAATTTTCAATTCAGGCATCCAGGGCAGTTCACTTTCATCTATCGCTATATCGCTGGCACCGGTCAGGGTTTCCGGGTCGCCCATCATCACAACAATAGAATCTGTTTCATTAATCGCATCATCGCCATCGTCTGTGATTTGCGCATAAATATGGTAGTCGCCATTTGCCGCGCCATTGGGAGCAGTACCGGTATCGGGAAGCGTAAGGGTAACGCTGCCGTCCAATTTTGCATTAGCAGTCGTTATACTGCTGACATCAAGCTGTAATCCAGCTGTCCCGCTATCAGTGTCAGAGAAATCACCGCCAGCCGCTGTCACACTGAGCTCCAGGTCGGTCGATGAATCCAGTGTACCATCATAGTCTATATAGAAATTAATTGTAGCTGGACTGGTGGCGGCCATATTCTCCGAATTCATAACGGTAAGATCAAAATCAGCTTCCTGGCCCCAGCTTAGATAATCCGAATCGGTGGCCAGATCAAAGGCCGCTACCTGCAAATCTGCTGCCAGCATCAATCGAGGTTCCAATGATTCCATAACCAGATGACGTTTGCGACGAATTGCCTGACGGTTTTTTTTGACAGAATTGACACGATTGACGTTGCGATGAATTTCATTTAATAGCGACATTGATACACTCCCATAGCGTATAATTTAATATAAATCATCCATAAATCATTTTGGCTTGGCTTTATTGCCAATAATATTCATAGACTCACTTGTTAACTATTTCCGTTCCCAATCAAAATCAGTTGCCTGATTAATGACATATATTCAAAATGCATAAACAAAGCTGTTATTCATAAATTCGGCTTAATTAACTTGAAATTTCACCTTGCCCTATCGCTATACCAATAATAATTACGTTTTCAATAGCTAAAGTACCGATCAGTCAAAGTATGAGTGCTGTTATCAGTACTGATAAACAAGATTTTCCCCAAAAACCTAAATTGATTCGCAATAAAATAACTTCTGAAAATAAATATTTTTTTTGATTTCCGTCCAATAAACCACATGAATCTTAATTAATAAGCCGATACCTCTTCGTCCCAGTATAATATTTAATAAATGAATATAGTCTCAGAAGCTTGGGGATATCTGCCTTAAGTAAAAATGAATATGAGCTTGAAAGTGAGTATAGTTGTGCTTGTCAACCGGGATACAGCGCAATATGCACAAACAAACATTGAGTCACAATATCTGTCACACCGAATTGATAAGTACTTTAATATTTCACTTGATATGGTCAGGTAATTCTTCCCATGATTGCACAACATCTGTCAAGCTCATCAGAGAAATCTATTGCAAGCATTTTGCGCACTTTTAGTGCAAACTTTTGTCATTAGAGTGTTCTGAAAGTGTACAATTATCGCCGCAACAAAGGCTTGCAGAATATACATAGCTATTTTGATTCTGCAAGGACTTGTGACATTTCTGTATCACTTTTATTATGGTTCTGCAAAACTGTTAATTGAGCTGGATAGACTTCGAATCGCCCTCTCTGTACTCATTTATACCTTAGGGTAAAACTATGTATTTAGAGACATTTTGGCGCCTTTTGGTGCCCTAATTTTTGGCAAATTTATGGCTATAATTACCGATTATTATTCAACAGCTTTAGCTTTCGGGTAGATTCTTGCCAACAAGATACCAATTTCATACAGAACATACATTGGTACTGCCATAGCAATCTGAGAAATGACATCCGGGGGAGTAATGATTGCCGCAAATACGACAATACCAAAGAGTACATATTTTCTTGTGCTGGCAAATTGCTCAATAGAGACCATCCCCAGCCTTGACAATAATAAAACTACTAAAGGCATCTGGAAAGCTATGCCAAAGGCTAATAACAGCATCGAAACAAATGAGAAGTAATATTTGATTGAAAAACGAGAGTCAATTGATACTTTTCTGGTTTTGGGTTTGGCTTTCACATCGGATTTTCTGTCGCCGATGAAAGGCTTAAGGACTTTAGCTAAAAGTGAATTGCGATCCGAAACTCTATAGTAAATAGTTATATTTTTATCACTATAGTAAAAGCTGTCGGCTATGGGTTCCTGTTCGATTTGAAGCTTATCTTTTTCTTTAGCTTTATCATCGCTATTACCCATCATTCTGGAACTAAAACCGCCTTTTTCCGGTGCTTTAAATTCAAAACGATTGGAAAAGTCTATAAAGAATTTAAAACAAAGAGGGGCAACAATCGTAATAAAAAACAAAGACCCCAGTACAAAAAGCGCAGCTGAAAATGGTACAAACATATTAACCATTTTCTTTTCATTGGGATAAAGTCCCGCGGCGATAAAACCCCATATTTGAGTAAAGACATAAGGCGAGGAAACAACCAGGCCCGCTATCATACAAACTTTTATATAGGTGAGAAAATACTCAGGTGGCGAAAGCATAGACAAGCCCATTTGCTGACCAGCGGCATCCTGAGCCAGAAAAAGAGGTCTGAAAATGAAAGCCATAATATCCTGACCGAAAAACAGACACAAAAAGAAACCTAATGTCAGGGCAATCAGTGCTTTAATAATTCTTGATCGTAAATCCATAAGATGATCGCCAAAACTCATGGTAGAGTTATCAAAATAGCTGCCATCTTTTCTCTTTTTATCTGTCTCTGTCATTTACATTCCTAGCCAATCACGTAAAATTTCGCAAGCCGCTAAGGCATCACGCCGAGCTTTACGTTTTTTATTAGTAAAACCAGTTTCAGCCAACATTTCATCGGCAGCAGAGGAGCTGAGTCTCTCGTCCTGAAAATGAACGGGGATAGCAACCTTTTGGCAAAGCTGCTCGGCAAAATCCCGGGTAAGCTTAGCCTGATAGCCTTCGGAACCATCCATATTGACAGGAAGCCCTAAGACTATCGCCTCAAACTGATTTTCTTTGATAATATTAATTAATTTATTAAATACTTTGGGTAAACCTTCGCTATCAACATCAATTTGAGCAAAAGGCCCTACAATAATTTCTGCCGGGTCGCAATGAGCCAACCCGATACGTTTCAAACCATAGTCAATTGCTAAATAGCGCATTGAATGTTTACCTTATGCAAAATGACCAAGGTCGCGCTCCTTAAGCAGCTTAAGCATCTCTTTGATTTCATCGGTCTCTTCTCGATGACAAATAAGTGTAGCATCGTCGGTATGGACAATAATCATATCTTCGACATGAATACCCATAATCAGATGGCCAGGGTCATCACTGATAACAATATTGTTCTCACTGCCATGCAATAAGCATATTGTGTTATTAGTTGCGACATTGCCTTCGCGGTCAATTTTTCCAATCGTGTCAGCTAAGGTTTGATAAGAACCTACATCAAGCCATTGACATTCCATTTCATACATATAAACATTATTGAACTCTTTAACAGCATGTTCAATCACACCAAAATCAATACTAATACGCTGCAATTCACGAAATTCTTCATTTAAGACATCATTTTGCCTGTCAGTACCCCAATAGTTACCAATATGGGTTAATCTTTCATAATTATGAGGTAGGAATCTTTCTAGCTGCTGCATTATGGTATCAGCTCGCCAAAGAAATATCCCGCTATTCCAGCAATAGTCTTTAGAACGAAAATATTTTCGCGCTGTACTTTTATTTGGTTTTTCTTCAAAAGCTTCAACCTGGTATATCCCATTTTGAGTTTCTTGTTTAGCTCTTTTGAGATAGCCATAGCCGGTATGGGCCGATGTGGCTTTAATACCGAGGGTAACTAATGCTTTGGGGTTTGTTTCCAGAAAGAACAAAGCCCGGCGTATCGCTTCCTGCAAAGGCTCAACTGGTTCGATGGTCTGGTCAGCACTAAAAACCGCCATTACCGCATCAGGGTCCATTTTGAGCAAAACAGTTGCCGCCAGGCCAATAGCGTTCGAGGTATTGCGACGTATAGGTTCACCTATGATATTGCCACGAGGTATCTCTGGCAAATGCTTATAGATTTCATCGATATACTCTTCATTGGTAATTATAAAAATGTGGTTGGCATCAAAAATATCCTTAATACGCTCAACACATAATTGCAACAATGATTTTCCATCAAAGGCATTTATGATTTGCTTGGGGTTTTTTGCTCGGCTGAGAGGCCATAATCGTTTGCCCGCTCCGCCTGCCATTATTACCGCATACTGCATAGCTTCACCTAAATTCTGGTTGCTTATTTATTCAAGATTACCTTTGTCAAATGCATTGTGCACAACACGCATTGCTTCTTCGGCCTGTTCGGTATCGATGATACAGCTGATCTTGATTTCGCTGGTGGTAATAGCATTAATATTAATCTGGGCCTCTGCCATCGCCTTAAACATAGTTTCAGCGACACCAGTATGGCTTCTCATCCCCACGCCAACAACTGATATTTTAGCAACCGGATCATTACAGAGAATACCAGTGAGATTAAAATCATTGGCAATCAAAGCGACAACCTCGCGGGCATCAGGTAAATCATTGCGTTCGACAGTAAAACTTGTACTGGCAAGTCCCTTATCATCAAAAACCTGAATAATATCATCAACTACAACACCTTTTTCGGCTACCCGGGCAAATACCTTAGCGGCTACGCCAGGTAAATTGGGCAATTTTGGCAAAACAAACTGTACCATGTCTTTTTTGAGTGTCACACCGGAAACAACAATTTCTTCCATTTTCTTCACCTCATGGGTTATCAAAGTGCCCGGGTTATCAGTAAAACTAGACCGGACATGAATCTCAACATTATATTTTTTCCCAAATTCAATTGCGCGTGAATGCATGACGCTGGCACCTAAACTGGCCATCTCCAGCATTTCATCATAGCTTATCTGCTCGATTTTACGAGCCGAAGCAACTATTCGCGGATCAGCAGTATAAACGCCATCCACATCAGTATAAATTTCACAGCGTTCTGCTCCCAAAACCGCAGCTAAGGCAACTGCAGTGGTATCAGAGGCACCACGACCTAAGGTAGTAATTTCACCACTATTATCAACGCCCTGAAAGCCAGCGACAATAACGATATGGCCATCTCTGAGTTCTTTACGCAACCGGTCGCCCTGAATTAACTGAATTCGAGCTTTCATATGGGCAGCATCGGTAATTAAGCCAATCTGACCGCCAGTTAAACTGATGGCCTTTTCGCCCTGGGCGTGAATAGCCATCGCCATCAAGGAAATACTGACCTGTTCACCAGTTGTCAATAACATATCCATTTCGCGCCTTGGGGGATCATCGGAGATTTCTCTGGCAAGTTCAATTAGCTTGTCAGTGGTCCCGCCCATCGCCGAAACCACCATTACCACCTGATAGCCCTGCTGCTTGGCACGGATAGCCCTTCGGGCGGCCCTATGGATCCGATCTGCATCAGCAACACTTGTGCCACCAAATTTCTGGACCAGCAATTTCATTCATTTACCTCTATCTTAATAAATTAAACATTCAAACAAAACAGTGTCATATTTTCCTGAAAACCGTCAATATAATCAACACTAAATCGCGGCTTTAAGAAAATATTCCATTAATTCATGACCTCGTGCAATTAGCCAGCCACACTCTTTAGCATTTTTCTCACTATAAGCTAATTGCCGGACAGGACTTATGTTTGTTCCGGCCATCACAAAAGGCACCGGTTCGGCGACATGAGTCCGCAGACGGACATAGGTAGGATGATCTGGTGATACCATGATCCGCCAATCATCTCCAGAACTTTTAAGAAATTCAAGGATCGGCCCTACGATCAGCTTATCAATATTCTCAATCGAACGCACTTTTTCCTCTGCCATTGCCCCATGGGATGCCTCATCGGGGGCTTCGACATGCACAATAACTAAATCATTATCGGCGAAAGCTTCGATTGCAGCTTTACCTTTGGCTTGATAATCGGTATCAATATAACCGGTGGCTCCATCAACTGAAAT
Source organism: Phycisphaerae bacterium (assembly GCA_016342495.1). GTDB lineage: Bacteria > Planctomycetota > Phycisphaerae > Sedimentisphaerales > SM23-30 > JAEIOG01. Next base: position 4,148 of record JAEIOG010000068.1, on the reverse strand, counting down.
TTTGCGAATACTTACCGACCGGGCCAAACCGCCAACTAAGTCAACAGCGGTTATCACCGAAGCGCCAATGCCATAGCGACTGCGGAAACTTTCCATTCTGGGTTTATAGCCCTGGCCCCAAAGCCAGATATGACTGGCGGGGTTTTCGCCTAAGTCGCAACGAACTTTATTTACATCATGCTCAGCTAAAAGCCCGGCAGCTTTTTCCATTAGCTGGCAAAGCTTCCTGCCAGCCCTGCCACGCGGCATATTCTTGCCAACTTCCTGCTCAAGAATATCATGAGGAGGAATAATAAAATCTTCATATTTCAATCCCTTCCAAACCATCAAACCGCGATAGCTTGTTCCAGGATAGAAAGTTATTTCATCGTTGCCCAGCTCATCATTAAGCATACGCATCAGTTCACTTGCTTGATTACTGTCAATATGACCAGCGGAATGATCTATCATCACCCCATCGGCGATAGCAACCAGATTGCAGCGAAATATCAAATCGTCAGGATCGGTTCTGATGCCTGCGGCGATAGCTTCCAGTGGTGACCGGCCCGTATAATAAACTGCCGGATCATAGCCAAATAAGCTCATCATAGCAACATCACTACCGGGGGGAAAACCTTCCGGAACGGTAGCGACCAGACCTTGACGGCCATTAATGGCGATCCAGTCAGTATTGGGGATATCAGCTTTTTCCAAAGCGGTCAAGCCATCAAATTGCTCAATCGGTTCATCTGCGGCCCCATCCATTATAACTATCGCATATTTCATAATCAGCAATTCTCTTCTGATGGCATTGTAATAAGCTGAATACATACCGGCTTGCCATGGACAAAATCCAGTTTTTCAATATCACTTAATGCCTGTTCGATATCACCTAAACGAGCTTCATAAGTGGTAATAACAACAGGAATCAAATCCGATTGGCCATTTTCATGCTGCATACAACTGGAAATATTAATTTTACGCTGGGCCAATATGTTTACGATCCCGGCAAATACACCCGGGTGATTTTCCCCGGTTACATGAATATAATATCTGCTAACCACCTCATCATGCGGGCATATCACCGCATCTTCGGTATCTCTGCCCAGACCGGGCATAGAGTCAAATAATGTAACTGAATTGCCGTTGGCAACATCAATAATGTCGGCAACAACCGAACTGGCGGTAGCCATCATACCCGCCCCACGGCCATAATATGATGTGTGCCCCACCGCATCGCCAAAAACACTGACAGCATTAAATGGGCCGGTAACCTGAGCTAATAATTCAGTTCGGGGGATAAAAGCCGGATGCACTCTTAAGGATAAACCTCTTTCGCTTTGGGTTGCTATAGCTAATAATTTCATCGCATAACCCATATCTTTGCCAAAGAGAATATCTTCTAAATTGACATTATCAATACCTTCAACTGAGACATCATCAATACATATTTTTTTACCTAATGCCAAAGAAGCCATAATCGCTAATTTATGAGCACTGTCGTAGCCACTGACATCAAGGGTCGGGTCAGCTTCGGCAAAACCAGCAACCTGGGCTTCTTTTAAAGCAACAGAATATTCCTTGCCCTCATGATCCATATTGGACAAAATGAAATTGCAGGTACCGTTGACGATACCAATAATCATTTTAATTTCATTGGCAGCTAAACCGGTACGAATCGCAGAAATAATCGGCACTCCACCACAGCAACTGGCACCAAAAGCAACACATCTGTTGTTTTCACGGGCAACGGCAAATATTTCCTGTCCACGTTCAGCCAGTAATGATTTATTAGCGGTAACAACATGCTTGCCGGCAGCCAACAATTTCATTTGAATATCAGCAGCGATAGTGGTCCCACCAATTAATTCAACTACGATAGAAACTTCTGGATCATTAATAACCTTATCCAGATCACTGTGCAGTATACCTGTGGGCAATGTTACTTTGCGAGGGCGTTGGGTATCGGTATCAACAACATGAGCCAACTCAATCATAAGTCCGGTTTTATGATAGAGATATTGAGCTTTTTCCAGCAGAATCTTTGCCACTCCGCTACCAACAACACCAAAGCCAACAATCGCTATTTTTATTTTTTTTTCTTCCATAAACAATATAACTCCCGGAATCATTGGCTTCTGTATGTAGAAACCAATATTAATCCGTCCGTAAAACATTGATATTAATATACTTATGTCAATTCGACAAAATCGTTAACTCAAATATAATTCATTCATAACTATCGTAACAATCCCACCTTACGTGAAATTTACAGAACATAAATGATACTTTAGATTCTTCCGGCGGTCAAGCTATTAACTTAAATTGTCAGGGTTAAACATGATACATTAGCCATCGGGGAGTAAGATGAACAGATTAGCAAAAATGACAACTTGTTAACAGATTACTAAAAAAATCAACAAAATTATTTGCCTGATGAACTTTCCTGGGGTATAGTTAAGTATTCAATTAATATTCTTATAACTTTAACCATCTAGTGAAAGGGTACGAGATGAATAAAGGTTTTATCTTACTACATCGGGAATTAATGGAAAAAGCGTTATGGCTTACCAGTACTTCACATCAAAGGACGGTGCTGATAACTTTGCTGATGATGGCCAATCATAAGGAAAATCAATGGGAATTCAATGGCCAAAAGTTCATCTGCAAACCCGGCCAGATGGTCACTTCACTGGAGTCAATCGCCCGAAAATGCGGCAAAGGAGTGACGATTTTACATGTCCGAAGAGCTCTGCAAAAATTTGAAAAGTTTGAATTTTTAGTCAACAAATCGACAAACACCGGAAGACTCATAACTATCTGTAACTGGGGGACTTATCAGGATAGGAATTTCAGTGCTGACAAACAGATGACAAAGCAGCGACAAACCGATGACAAACAAATGACATCTAACAACAATGAAAACAATGATAACAATGATAAAAATATATATTATATAGATTTTCGGGAGGATGAGTATGAACCTTTCAGTAATCCTGAATTGCACGAGCTGGGCAAAATCTGGCACAAGGCTACCGGCTATCGGATGCGGGCTAAGGATTATACTACAGCTAAAGCATATCTGGAATCCAAGGGCATCGGATGGCTGACAAAAGCTATCGAAAACCGCAAACCTGGCGATACCTGGCTGGGCAATGCGATTTTTACCGCATTGAAAAACGATAGTGAAATAGCCAGCCTGCCCCCGACCCCTGCCCAGATTATCGCTGAATATGAACAGAAATTTAATAGCCAGCCATAAGGGAGAATTAAGATGGTAACTGATCAGAAATTAGATTTTTATCGTAATGTGCTTGCTGGTTATTTTGATACCACGAAAATATTAATCGGCCATCTGAATATGATCGTGGATTATTTTGAAGAGCATTTTAGCCCTGGTGCACTGAAAAAATTTGAATATGCTATTCGTCGATATGTCAGTGACCCAGCCCCGGATTATGCCCGGTATCGGAGGGTGCCGGAACTGCGGCATTTGAAAGGCTATTTTCCCGTTGGTGCCGGAAGGTCAGTTTATAAGTGTTTTGGTGTGACATTCCCCGATGCCGAGAAATATCAGCTTTTCCAGGCGGCTTATCGTTGCTGTGATTATGATCGATGCAGTCATTTGCTTTTGACTTATTGTTCAAATGACCCTTTTGCTAAACAGGTAGCCGACAAATTCGACAAGATGGCCAAGTCGGTCGATGATGATGGTCGAGATCGCCGAGCCAAAAGAAGAAAAGAAATGGATGCAAGGATACTGGCACAACGAAATGCAGGAATTAAAAAACAGCGAGTATGGTCAAAAACGGGATTCCCGCCTTTGAGGGAATGACAATTGGAGGTTTGGTGCTTAAGTGCTGGCCAATGGGCCAAATAATGTAGAGACAAGGCATGCCTTGTCTGGCGGTTAGGGTTAGTGAGTGTTCAGGGAAGAAATTAGCGGGTCGCTGCCGCTCGCCGCTGTTTGTTGGGTTTGTGAGGCGGTTGGGATAGGTCTTTAGTTGGGTTTTGTTTGTTGGAAATGGGAAAAAGCCGGCAAATCTTTAACGAGACGCCGGCTTATATGTTTTAATTATTGCTTGAAACTAGAGTAACCGTTCACGGGAATTTCTTTCAAAAAGTGCAATTTGTTAAAATAGGCAACTTGCGCATTTGCGTAGGATCTG
>JAEIOG010000067.1 GCA_016342495.1 Phycisphaerae bacterium | reverse complement strand
ACTACAGTGTAACTCATATCCCGCTATTTTGAAATATTTAGTTTTAGCCCCACCTCATATGGGATGGCTGTGATTAATTATGATAAATACTGGAATTCTCATTCCGGCCCCTGGCTGGGCGCTTATCAGGAAGATGGAGCTGAAGAACCTGGCGGAGGCTGGAAATGGGTAACAGGTGAAATATCCAATTATGCTCCATGGGCAGATGGTGAACCTAATAATTACGGTGAAAATGAAAATAAATTAGGTTATTATTTTACCAGCGATACGAGGCAGGCTACGTTTAATGACTTTAGTGATGATGAATCAGATTTGATTTCATATATCATTGAATTTGATAATGAGCCCATCTCAACTACAACACCTGTGAATATTCCCGATGCCAATCTTAAGGCTGCTATCGAGGAGACTCTTGGGGTAACGGATCCAACTCAATTCGATATGTTAAGGCTGACATATTTAAATATAGATGGTGCCGGCGTCAATGACCTTACCGGGCTGGAAGAAGCTTTTTTTATGGATTTTCTGGCAATGGGAAATAACAATATCTCTGATGTGTCGCCATTGTTAGGGCTGTTAAATCTTACTCTACTTGATGTTAATAATAATCCTATTAGTGATCTAACAGGTATATCATCAATCCCGAGTTTGGTTGCCCTTAGTGTGAAATCATGTGAAATAACTGATATATCCCCTTTGGCAAATTTGTTAAATCTTGAAAGACTTTACCTTAACGATAATGATTTAACAGATATTTCATCACTTATCTTTTTTCCACAATTGACCAAACTAGATCTTTGGAATAACAATATTACCGATTTATCTCCATTGACAGTACAGACTTCATTAGAAGAATTAACATTAGGAGAAAATCAGATTATAGATATTACTCCACTAAATAATCTGACAAATTTAACTTATCTTGATATAAGCAAGAATGCTATTTCAGACCTTTCTCCACTATCAAACCTGACTAAATTACACAATCTTCGCATTGAACATAATACTATTCAAGACATCAATCCTCTTGCGAGTATTACTACTTTGGCATATCTATATGCTGGCAATAATACAATCAAAGACATTTCAGCTGTTTCAAATATGACTAACTTATATGTTTTGCAACTACTCACTAATGGTATCTCAAACATTAGCCCTGTACAAAACTTGACAAAGCTAACTACCCTGGATATTTCATATAATCCTATTAATGATCTTAATTCTATCGCGGGACTAATTAATCTTCGACAGCTTAGATTCAAAAGTAGCAATATTAAGGATATTTCTCCGGTTACCAATATGCACGCACTCAAAACACTTGAAATGCTTTACAATCCACTGGATTTGAATTCCTATTGCATTCATCTGCCGCAAATCAAAGAAAATAATCCTAATCTCAACATAATAACTTATAATCGCAATCCCAATGGTATTATTTCTGATCTTACCGAAGATTGCTATGTAGACTTGGCTGACTTTGCTTTTATGTGTAATGAATGGCTATCCTGCATTCATCCAGATTGCACTGAATAAAATTATTATCCCGGTAGGGTGGGTCATACCCACGCAGTTTTTTAATGTTAAGCTTTCAGCGTGGGCATGGTCCACCCTACAAAAATCCGAATTGTTGATTATGTTTTGTCTTATGCTTTCGACAAATGTGCCCCGGGCGCATTGATATTTGTCCCCGGCGACCGACATCCAGTCTGATGCAGCGACCAACGGAAGCGAAGCATTCACCGACCAGTGATGCTTATGTAAGCTGTGTGCAGGTTCAACCTGCCTCATAATAGATTGATGGGGTCGACATCGACTACGGTTTGAACATTGATAGCGGCCAGATGCTGACCGCGCAGGCCGTATAAGAGCTTTTGGATGATAGCGGCATTGGGAGCTTTAATCAGGATTTCATAGCGATAATAGTTTTCGACTCTAGCGATACCGGCGGGCATCGGACCGCGGACTTCGGTACGCAGACGTTTTTCCTCTATGACACTGTTAATCGCTAATCGCAGGTTTGCGGCCTGTTCCTGCAGCTTTTCGAGTTTTGTATCTCGCATGATAATGCGGGCATAACGATGGAAGGGTGGCAGCTTGCAGTGGCGGCGGATCGCCAGTTCATATTGGGCAAAACTGTCGAAATCATGTTCACAGGCCATTGCTATGGCTGGTTCTTCCGGGACAAAGCTCTGGACAATCACCTTGCCATCATCATAGGCTCTGCCAGTGCGACCGGCAACCTGAGCGATCAGTTGGAAGGTTCGTTCGCCACTGCGAAAGTCCGGGATCGAAAGGGCACCATCAGCATTGAGAACACCGACTAATGCCACATTGGGAAAATCCAGCCCCTTTGCCAGCATCTGGGTGCCCATCAAAACATCAATCTTGCCATGCTCGAAATCCTTGAGAACCTTTTCATACATACCCGGCTTCATAGAATCACTGTCAACCCGCATCAGGCGTAAGTCCGGAAACTTACGCTGGATTTCCTCTTCGGCTTTTTGGGTTCCCGGGCCCAGCAGTGATAACTTTTTGGCACAAAGCGGGCAGGTAGCAGGCAGCTTACTGGAATGCATACAATAATGACAAATCATATTCTCACCGGCAACGCTGGCATAGCTGGCGGCCTTTTTGTGATAGGTCAACGATACATCGCAATTCGGGCAGGTCAGTACAAACTGGCAACTGGTGCAATAGACATAACTGCTGTGGCCGCGCCGATTTAATAGCAGAATCGCCTGCTTGCCCGCGGCGATACATTGCCGGATTTCATTTTCAAGTTTGACACTGAGTATGTGAGAACCTTTGCGATCCTTCAATTGTGAAGCCATATTGACAATCTCAACTTCGGGCATCGGCAAATCCATTACCCTTTGTTTAAGAGGTATCAAGTGATAGTGATCACGAGTTTGGCAATTAAGCAGGGTTTCCATGCTCGGGGTAGCTGAACCAAGGATAATGGTAGCGTTGGCCATCTGGGCCCGTTTGATAGCGACATCGCGGCCATGGTAACGGGGGGTGCTATCCTGTTTATAACTTGGTTCATGTTCTTCATCTACAACGACTAGCCCCAGATTAGGCAAAGGTGCGAAAACCGCAGAGCGGGCACCGATTACCACATCAGCACCGCCATCGGCAATCCAGCGCCATTGTTGATGGCGTTGAGAATTAGTCATACCAGAATGGAGTACCGCCACATGCTCAAATCTACTGAGAAAGCGACTGCGAGTCTGAGGCGTCAGGGCAATTTCCGGCACCAGCACCAGGGCCTGTTTGCCCATAGCTAGCACTTTTTCGATACTGTGCATATATACTTCAGTTTTACCACTGCCAGTGACGCCATGCAGTAGAGCTGCATTAAATTCATTAGTATTAATCAGGTTGGCAACTTTGTCGATTGCCGCCAGTTGATCGGGGTTCAGGGCAAATGCTGCTGCGGATCGCTTAATGTCCAGATCAACAACTGGTCGGGCTAACTCCTGTTGCTGCCAGATTTTAAGCAGGTCAAGTTTAACCAGAGTGGTAAAAGGGCCCTTACCGCAGGATAGCTTTGAGGAAACCTCATCCAGCGGCATGGGTTTGTTTTCGGGGTTATTTACTTTGAGATAATCCAGGACCGCCCGGCCCTTGGCACTGATTCGCAGGGAGTCGAAAGCATCATCTCTGAGGGCCTGCTTTGTGAGGCAAATATAGTTTCGATGACTCATTCCTACCTGCCGTTTGACCGCCGCAGGCACCATTGCCGATAGTACCGAACCTAATGGATAGCAATAATACTGAGCAATCCAGCGGGCCAATTCGATCATTTTTGCATCCAAAAGGGGCTTGGAATCGACCGTTTCGTACACAAATTTGACCTTTTTCACCTCAGATTCACCCGGAAAGTCGACACAAAAGGCCGTCTCGAGCCTATTTCCGCGGCCAAATGGTACTTTAACTCTTTGGCCAGTCTGGAGCATTCCGGCTAAATCGTCAGGCAGGGCGTAATCAAATAAGTTGTCGCCAGCCTTTTCAAAAGCGACCCGAACCAGTGATGTAGACTTGCCATCAGCGACCCGGCCATCGCCATGGGTAGCCGGCTCGCCAAATAGATTATATTGTGTTTTTTTATTGTCCATATTCAGTCGCTGTGTATTAAATGCCGATATAATAAAGTCAATATGATACAGGCAACAAGCCAAATTAACAATATTTAACTTTACATATAGCAATAACTTAAGGTATCTTATCGATTATGGATTTATCAATAAATACAAAAATAAGATTAGCGTTAATAATAATAATCTCAGTAGCTATTTTTGGCTGTATTGGCTTGGCAGGTGTTAAACCTCAATACCCCCAATCACCTATTACTATACTTTCCAGCGGCAACGGTTCGGCGGTAATCGGATATACAGTTATACTATCAATAGCAGCTTTGGCTATTGCTTTTCCACTAGCTGGCCGAAAGATGGCTTATCTTATGCCACTGGCAGTTCCAGCAGGATTGGCAGTCTGGTCGATGGCTACCAATAATTTTAATCAACTATTACTAGATAATCTCACAGTGGAAGCTCGAAGCAGTATGTTCCGAATGATGGCCGCTGAAAGTTTCATCTGGTTTGTTCCGGTGATGGCTGCTTTTGTTGGATGTTGGTATTTTGCTAAGAAAACCCATAAAGATATATCAATTCCGCAGCCGCCAAATGTTTCGCCCAAGCAGATCAAAAATTCGGACCAATTGCTGGGGTTAGCTATATCGGTTGTGGTGGCATTTATTGTTCTGAAATTAACTGCCAGGGTACCGGTAGCGATTTTAATGGAAGGTCGTCAGGGGGTAGCTTATGTCCCGGCTTTGCATACTGGTCAGATGGTCTTTGCGGTATTGATTAGTTTTTTCTTAGGATCGCTGGCAGCTCAACAGCTGGTTGGCTGTACACTTTTACCATTATTTTTTGGCCCATTAATTGTGTCGGTTTATAATTATTTTGCAGTTTCCAGAGCGGCAGTTCATAGCTCAATAGATAAGATTGCACCACATTTGATGCCATCAGGGACTGAATTAGCAATGATTCTACCCTTGCAATATATCGCTATTGGAGCATTGGCAATCCATTGGGGCTACTGGTACAGTATTCAATTAAATTTGGCCAAACATTTCAATCTTTACGAAATGGAATTAACACCGGATCCAAAATAGTGAAATGTGATGTTTGTATAATTGGAGCCGGGCCAGCGGGACTGTTTGCTGGAATTATAGTAGCTAAGCGGGGCGGCAAGGTTATAATTCTAGAACATAATGCCGCGGCATGTCAGAAATTATTACACACTGGTGGCGGTCGCTGTAATTTGACCCATAGTGGTTCGGTTAATGATTTCGTACGAGCTTTCGGCCCTTTTGGCCGTTTTCTAAAACATAGTCTGTATGAATTTTCTGCCGATGATTTAATTGATTATTTTAATCAAATGGGTTTGCCCACAGTTGTTCAGGAAGATGGATGTGTTTTCCCTGAGAGCCAGCGTGCTGGCGATGTTGCAAATATTATGATTAATCATGCCCGGCAATCAGACGTACAAATCATTTATAATACCCAAATCCAAAGCATCAAAAAAGAATCTGAAAATTTTAATTTAGATTTACTAAATAATCAGATTCAGTCCAAATCATTAATTGTCGCAACCGGTGGCGTCAGTTGGCCATTTACCGGCAGCACTGGCGATGGTTATAAATATGCCAAAAATTTTGGCCATTCAATAGTGACTCCTAAAGCCGCATTAGTTTCACTGCGGATCGAAGAAAAATGGCTCTGTAACCTATCCGGTGTGGGTCTTGAAAATGTCGTAATTAAAGGCAGGGCAGGTAAAAATAAATTTAACTGTTCAGGGCCACTGATGTTTACCAGTAAAGGCATAAGTGGCCCGGTTACGCTTGATTTAAGCAGATATGTTACCGACCTTTTGCCAGATTATAATAATCCAGCCAAGGTTGTAATCGACCTTTTGCCAGATCATGAAATTTCAGATCTTGAATATAATATTATGGATATGTGTCAAAAGCATCCCAAAAAAGAATTGGCCAGCTTATTGGCTAAATATCTGCCAAGATCATTGCTGTTTAGTATTTGTGGGCAAATTAGTCCTGGTGAAAGCATTTTTGCAGGCATATTAAAAAAAGATCAGCGAAAACAATTGACTTCCATGCTCAAACAATTACCCATCTCTATTGTTGCTACCGATTCCATTGATGGTGCGACAGTTACACGCGGAGGCGTATCAACGAAGGAAATTAATCCCCAATCGATGGAATCGAATCTATGCCCAGGGTTATTTTTTGCCGGTGAAGTGATGAATGTTGATGGTCCGTGTGGCGGATATAATTTGCAGATTGCTTTTTCTACGGGTAATTTAGCAGCCGTCAATGCCTTATAAGCCACAAAAGAAAACAAATCAGCGAAGAATATGCCCGCCCTGCCATTTTTTGCTCCCAAACCTAACGTCCGATAATATATATTATGTTTCATTCAGCCGGTGGGGCGGATAAAGTGGCATTTAGACAGGTGTTTTATATAAAATAAGCCTGTGGCTGCGAATATCCGCTAATACAGGCTTATTTAGAATACAATTGTATTTTTTATTATTTGAGTTCTAAACCATCTAATAAAAGATCAGGTTTTTTCTCAATTACTCGGAGGAACTTGAGCATGCCACCACTGGGTGAACTGATGCCTTGCTCCCATGCCCGAACTGTTTTGACTGATATATTTAGTAAAGCGGCAAATAATGTCTGACTCAAATTCAGTTTTTGACGAATAACAGCGACATCTTTGCCGGGAAGTTCTTTAGGTGGCGAAGGAAGTTTTACTTTGTCAAAATGCAAAGTTTTACCAGATTCTAATAGTTCTACCGCCTGGTCAATCGAATCGCACCAGTTGTCAACCACAGTTTTTTTTGTTTTTTTAGTAGCCATATTTCCTCTTTGCATAGTCTTTGAATGCTTTATCTAACTTTTTTTTGCGTTTTTTGAAATCAGTAAGTTCTTCACTGGCTGGCTCTTGATATTCTTTTTGCCTGATTCTATCCATTAAAAAAACAGTGCGATAATCTGGGTACCTGATATAAAGCACCATCCAGCCATTTTCGGCCAATCCATTACACCCACCGAGTCCGGCGCGGATTACATAACAGTTTTTAACACTTATTGACTTGCCTTTGCCTTCTTCGATATCAAATAATAACCGCTCATATACCGAATCAGATAATTTTCGTCCATTTTTCAGGATAAATGATGGTAATGAGTAAAAACGAGTTTTTTCAGGCATCACATAGTCCTTATAGCTAATGCTACATAAGTATACCATATTATAGCACTGCTAGCAAATGGCATAGGTAAAAAAAAAAATTGATTTTCAAGCAAAATTCCGGGCCGCCCTTTTACGGGTTAAAAAAATTGCACATTACTTCATCGGCCAGTCCTTCTGCGGTTTGATCTTGGGCCACATCGAACCAGTTTACATCATTAAAGCTGCGATACCAGGTCCTTTGATTCTTACCAAAACGGCGGGTATTGATCTTAATCTTTTCAATTGCCTCATCCAAAGTCCATTGGCCATCAAAATATTTAATAATTTCGGCATAGCCAACCGCCTGGGCAGCCTGTTTCGACAAACCATCTGGTTCATCCAAAAGTGAGCGAACTTCTTCAATCAAACCATCAGATATCATTTTTTTGACACGCATATTCATGCGATGGTTGCCATCAGTTTTTTCTCTTTGTAAGCCAATTAATTGCCATGGATATCGATAATTACCGCTGCGGAACTGGGTTTGCTGCGTCGATAGTGGCTTGCCAGTAACTTCAAAAACTTCCAAGGCTCGAATAATTCTTTTTTTATCATTAATATGTATTCGGGAAGCTGAAACCGGGTCGATGATTTTTAATCTTTCAAAAAGGGCGTTCAAGCCCTGCTCTTTGGCTTGGGCTTCGAGTTTGTCGCGAATTTCCGGGTTGCTGGATTCGCCTTGAAATATACCTTCGAGAAGACCCCTGATATACATCGCTGTGCCCCCTGCTGCGATTATCGGACCTTCGGTAGTGTCACGCAATTGGTCGATTGCCTGGTCGGCTAATTCGATATAACGGCCCATGCTGAATGATTCAGAAGGCTCAACAACATCAATAAGATAATGTTTAACTTCTTTTAATCTTTGAGTATCTGGTTTGGCTGTACCAATATTCATTCGACGATATACTTTCATCGAGTCGATACTGATGATACTACCACCGGTGCGTTTGGCGATCTCAAAGGCAAGCTTGCCTTTGCCACTGGCGGTACAACCCATAATCAAAATCATCTTGTTTTTATTTGTCATTATCTTTTCCATTATGCGCAAAAAAAATGAGTACATTTGATGCACTCATTTTATGGATTAGTTTGCGAAATTATTGCATCATAGGATCGCTGCCAGTGTCGCTATCTGGGGACATCGGCATTGGTGAAACCATAGGGTCTTGAGTTGCAGGTTCAGCGACATCTTCTTCAACGAAAAATTCATCTGATTTTTCAATCAATGCCGAAGAATAATCATTGAACTGACTAGAAATAGTTGAGATAGATTCTGTGGCTGCATCAGAGACACCGGCAAGAGTCTGGACTAAAGCACCATAATATATAGCCTGGTTCATATACATAGCTGACAACTCATTTTTAATAGAATTTTCCATATCAGAAGAATTGGCTTTGCTGCCAGCTTTTTTATATTCAGCGATGGCATTAGTATAATATTCTTCGATTTTTGCAATTGATTCAACGCATTCTTTATGCGTCGCTGAAAGTTTGCCTGACTGTATCAATATTGCTTCACGAAAATCTGTTTGAGCGTCCTGAGCGATTTTAACCCGACTATTGATGTCAGTTGTAGTTGCCGGAGAATCAGTCAGAGTTTCAATTGCTTTTTCGACTTTCGCGATTAAAGCAGTGCCCTGCTCAAAAATACTCTGTTTAAGGGCAATTTTAGATTCAATAATTGTTATTTGACTTGTAACTAATTCAATCTGTTTTTCGATTTCGATAATACCTTTTTTGCCTATACGTAAATTATAGGCTTCAGTTTCCTTTTCAAAACGTTCAGGGTATTGCAGCTTTTCTGCTTCCTGTAACATCATTAGGTATTTTTTATCTAATTCGGTGGCATTATCCTCAAGAGCCTTAAATCTATCTTTGCTGATTTTAAGTTCGTCATTGATATCATTAAGTTCTGATTTAACAATATTATTCTTAGCAACAATAGAATTTAACAATTCTTTTTGTGCTGTGATAATTGAATTTGGCTTGGAATTTTCAGCTACTGTCTGCTTTGCCTGAAGGCAACTGACCTGACCAGATAAATTTGTCAGACTGATAAGATTCTGCTGCATTGCTAATTGTTTGATAAGCAGATCGCGATTAGCGCCACGAGCTTCGATTAATTCGATAGTAGCTAATGCCACCGCAGGAGCGATCCGGCTATCGCCATTTGCCATGTTAAATGCGGCTTTGGCGGCCTGGCGAGCGGCAGACAGTTTCTTCTGACGATTTTCTGTACCTAAGTTTACGAAGCTAGAACAAGACAACTCCAGCTCTTGGCAGGAATTGATTATGCCAGCGTTAAATTCCCCAATTGTTATACTGCCAGCCTGGAACTCTTCTTTGAGCGTTTTAAGTTTGGCAGTAGCTTCCTGGGGGTTATAGTCTTGGAGTGCATTTTCAAGTATGCGGTCCGAAAAAGATTGAGCATAGTTTTTGACCCGATTTTCAGGCAATACCTCAGCTTTGCCGGCATCAAAAGCCTTTTGCGCATCTGAACTTGCCAGAGGGAATTTTTCGGCACTGGCATTTATCAGTCGTTGAGCCTCGCGAGTTTTTTCATCAGAAGGATCTGTTGATTTATCGCAACCTGTGAAAGCAATAGTTAACATAGCTAATAATGCCACTGCGATAGTTGATACGATTCGGTCTGCCGGCTTGGTCATGGATAAATCTTCCTAATTTTTAAGCTACTCTAAGAATTCAAATTTATACGGGTTTTTACTAAAATAAACACGCTTTTTGATTAATTTTCAGGTGGCCTATATTGTTCTGCAAATAAAGCTAGTACGCAAGGCCAACTGCGGTAATATCAGGCCTGGGTATGGTCGTTCTGGCCTGAGTGGTCAAAGCTGAGCCTGACTCTGGCTTGTTTTTAGAATAGCATTTTTACCAAAGCCGGAACCTTTTGTCAATAAAATTGGTGCTATAAGTTACTAACTGACAAAAATTTGTGCTCAATCGAGCAAATAATATAACCGATTATAAATAAATAAGATAATTTTGCTGCCTCGCCCTATTGTCAAAAAAGATTAATTTCATTAAATTCAAAAAAATGAAATCAAAATCTGGTATGTCCTTTTTTTTAGGATAAAATATTTTTAAATTCAGTATATAGACAATATGTTATAAGATATTATTATACAGGCCTTTATGTGAAATTAGTTGGAAAACTAAATTCCTGAATGTATTAAATAAGCTTTTGAATATATGAATATTTTGTGGATATCGTAAAAAAACCTTGATTGATGAGCCAAAATGTTAGAATATTGCCAAACAAACTTGATTTTCGTCTCGAAAGAGACAGCGTTACTGCCTCTGGGCCCAAGATGAAGCTAATATTTGCGTACAATACCTATATCACAAGCTGATATCGGATAATAATTATAAAAATGTAACGTTTTTTAATAGAAAAGATGCCAAAATGACACAAAAAGACAAATTTCTTGAAACAATTCTAACAAAAGCAAGCCAGACAATACAACATATTGTTCTTCCAGAAGGTGATGACACACGTACGCTTGATGCCGCAGTGACGATTTCGCAAAAAAAGATCGCAAAGCTTACCATACTGGGCAATACCGAACAAATAAGTGCCAGCCTGGCTGAGAAAAATGCTGACATGTCAATGATTAATGTTATTGACCCGGCGACATCAGCAAAGCTTTCTGATTATGCCAACATGTATTTCGAACTTCGCAAGAATAAAGGTGTTACACAAGAAGATGCAATCAAGCAAGTCGCTGATATGATGTATTATGGTGTTATGATGGTAAAATCGGGCGACGCCGATGGTATGGTAGCTGGGGCGGCCCACTCTTCTTCTGATACTATCCGCCCTGCTTTACAAATAGTTAAATCTACTCCTGGTATCAAAACTATTTCAAGCGTATTTTTCATGAGCCGGGGCGAAGAACTGTATCTTTTCGCTGACTGTGCATTGAATATTGATCCTGATGCTGAACAAATCGGTGACATAACAGTTTCTACCGCTAAAACGGCAAAACAGTTTGGCCTGACTCCGAAAGTTGCTATGCTTTCATATTCAACCAGAGGTTCCGGTGGCGAAAAAGCTGGACTTATGGTACAGGCAACTAAAATTGCAAAAGAAAAAATGGCAGCCGAATTCAAAGGTGAATATGCTATCGATGGTGAATTGCAGTTTGACGCAGCTGTCGTGCCGGCTATTGCAGAATCCAAAGCCCCTGGCAGTGATGTCAAAGGTCAGGCTAATGTTTTCATATTCCCAGATATTGACGCTGGCAATATTGCATATAAGATTACCCAAAGGCTGGGTAGCTTTAATGCTTATGGGCCAACGCTGCAAGGAATTGCCAAACCAATTAATGATCTATCCCGTGGCTGTTCAGCTGATGATATTGTGGCAACGGTAGCGATTACATCCATTCAGGCAAGTCAAGACTAAAGGTAAAATTTTAAGGTAAGCGTATGCTTGCCTTTTTTAATTAAATATAAATGTAAGGTAAACTAATGAAAATTCTAGTTATTAACTGTGGTTCAAGCAGCATTAAGTATCAGTTGTTTGAAATTAAAAATAATGATTTTGTATTATTGGCTAAAGGTCTGGTAGATCGAATTGGCGAGAGTGGCTCAGGAATTAACCATAAGCCAGCAAATGCTGATTCAATTGCCATCAAATACGACCTTGCTGACCACAAGGCTGCAATGGAACTTATCGTTTCAACTCTGACTCATCCTGAACATGGGGTTATTTCTGACCTGAGTGAAATTAATGGTGTTGGCCATCGGGTTGTTCATGGCGGCGAAGAGTTTAGCAGCTCAGTTTTGATAACAGAAGATGTTATAAAAGGCATTGTTGATCGTTATGATCTTGCTCCTTTGCACAATCCTCCAAATGTTACGGGTATTCAGGCATGTAAAGCACTTGGCGACATTCCCAATGTCGCGGTCTTTGACACTGCTATCCATCAGACAATACCACCTAAAGCTTATATGTATGCTATTCCTTTGGAGTTCTATAAGAAATATGGGATTCGTAAATATGGATTTCATGGCACAAGTCATGGCTATGTATCAAAGAAAGCCGCAGAGTTGCTCGGCAAACCTTTTGAAGAATTAAAAATTATTACCTGCCATGTCGGCAATGGTGGTTCTATTGCTGCATTTGCTGATGGTAAATGCCAGGACACTTCTATGGGTATGACACCATTGGAAGGTATAGTTATGGGCACTCGCTGTGGCGACCTTGACCCTGCCGTTGTACTTTATATGATGCGGGCGTTAAAGATGACTGCCGATGAAATAGACAATCTGCTCAATAAGAAAAGTGGTATGCTGGGTTTGACTGGCTACTCTGATATGCGTGATGTCAATCGCCTAGCTGAGGCAGGCGATGAAAACGCCCAAACCGCATTGGATATGTTCTGCTATCAGATCCAGAAGTATATCGGTGCTTATGTGTCAACTATTAATGGTGTTGACGCTATAGTCTTTACCGCAGGTGTTGGTGAAAATGATCAGCTTGTCAGGGCCAAAGTGCTGGAGAACTTCAGTTATCTGGGCCTGAAAATAGATCATGATAGAAATGATAAAAATGAAACTATCCTTTCTACCGATGATTCCAAAGTGACAGCCATGATGATTCCAACCAATGAAGAATTAGTCATCGCTCAGGAAGCATATTCAATTATTCACGGCTAATCCCAAACAGTATGAACAGGCCCTGTGAGATATTCGCAGGGCTTTTTTATTTTAAATACGTAATGGGTGAAATAATTAAATTTGCACGATTTGTGGGTTTTTCACGTTTTTTAAAGATTATGTTAAACCCAGGTCCGGTTTTACCGAATATAGAAAAAAACCAGTAAACAGGGTTATTACCTCTGTGATATCAGGGAAATGTGGTGGGCCTAATTGTTATTATGAATACTGACGTTCCATATCATTCTATAAGTGTCAGGCAGCAATGAAATAAGCGGCATCCCCTTGTTGTAAAGGAATGCCGCTTTTGTATGGTTTAACTTCAGCAGAGATACTTGGACTATTGATTAGCCAGAGCTGACCGGGTCTCACTTAGCAGTTGAGCCTGCAGGCACATTACCGCCATGTTCAGCTGCGGGTCGCTCTTGAGCATTTCATCGGTATTATATATCTTCCAGGTTTGCTTGTCCCTGGGCATATCATCACGATGCAGAATACCGGCATCCCGCTGGACTTCAACAAATTCCTTGAACTGCTCTCCGGTAAGTTCAACTGCTTTATGCGGGAAGACGCCATAGTCTTTATTAAACTTATCTTTAGGGTCGCGATGAACCTTGCGGCCTTCGGGCAGATAATAGTAAGCGATAGTCATCTTCATCTGGGCCTTGGAATCTTTTGCCAGGCCATAGATAGTCTGGACGCTGCCTTTGCCAAAAGTCTGGCTACCCACTAGTAATGCCCTTTCGTGGTCTTTCAGTGACCCAGAAACAATCTCCGAAGCTGAAGCCGACATGGAATTGACCAGAACAACCAAAGGCATCTTACTGTCAAATGTGCCCTTGGATGTGGCATTCTTGACTTCTTCTCGCTGGTTATCGCGGTATTTGGTGCTGACGACTCTGCCATCATTAACAAAGGTATCCACGACATTAACCGCTTCGTGCAAATAGCCGCCACCATTATTTCTCAGGTCTAGAATGACAGCCTTGAGGTTTTCATCTTTACGTAACTGTTTAAGAGTCTGACGCAAGCTGGCCGAGGTATCATCAGAAAAGCGGGTCAGCCTGACATAACCAATGCCATCAGCTTTATCAACCATATACTGCCAATCACCCTGAATATCGCGATACAGGCCATAAACCGTAGGGACATGCACGCTCTTCCGCGTGACTTCGACATCCCAGTTTTCATCGACACCTTCGCGCTGAATAGTCAAGGTTACTTTTGTACCTGAAGGACCGGTGATCAGGCCAACGGATTTTTCTACGGTGAAGTTTTTAATATCTTCGCCATCGACATTTAAGATGCGGTCGCCAGCTTCCAGACCTGCCCGATAAGCTTCACTGTCACGGTTTAGCAGGGAATCAATGCGTAGAAAACCTTCATCATCTTTTTTGATAACCACTCCGATACCAGAAAATTCGCTTTTCATATCTTTCATAAAAGCTTCAACATCAGCGGGCCAGACGATATGACTATAGGTATCAACGGCATCAAACATACCCTCGGCAAACTCGGCAATGACCACATTTTCGGGAAGATCTAGTGCTTTTTTATTAAGTTCGGTAATCTTTTCCAGACAATAGATTGGATAGCGAATATCATATTCTTTAGCTTCGATTTCTTTATTCTGGACGATGAGGTCTTTCAGTTCGGTAAGCCAGATGTTCTTTTTCTTTTCATCATTGAGTTGCGGGAATACCTCTTGAAGTTTTTTGGTTTCAGCTAGAGTAATAAGATAATTAAGACCTTTGATGGTCATTTTCTTAAAGTCAGGTTCTTCGACATAGCCACTGCGCATGCTCAGCAAAGCGGTTTGGAGAAGTTCGGGGGTGATATCTTTGCGTTTTTCCTGCCAGGAGATAGTTTCAGAATTAGGGTCCGGGACATAAGTAGCTTCCAGAACCGCCTGTCTGAGGAGTTTGTCGTAGAGATCAGTATATTCATATTTTTTATTATCGAGCACTTCAAGTAAGCCAAAGACTTTCGAATATGCATCCATACCCTTGTCCTGAGCCTGATATTTCTCGGCAATTTTGATACATTTATCGATAATCTTCTGGGATAGAGCTTCATCAATATCATTGGGGAGATCATCAAGACGTTCGCGTAGATTATGAATTGCGGTAAGTTCAGCTAAGGCATTAGTCCAGTTTTCTTTTAGCTTTTCGGTGAGGTCTTTTTCCAGATTTTCTTTGTCTTCTGATTTGAGCTCAGTTTTTTTGCTGGTGGCAAGCAGATCTTCCCGCCATTGAGCCAGTTTTACATTTTCCTGAATTTTGTCGACATGTTCATTATAAGCTTTAAGATGAGCCTGAGTTTGCTGTTGGCTGAATTGCTCATAATTACTATAAAGATTTTTAGCCGCAACTGGAATTTTGTCGGTGCTTAGCTTATCGAAATCGCCCCGAGCCATCAACTCAAGCGGTGAATTGCCACCGAGAATCCTGGCATGGGCAGATGGGACGGTACCAATATAACAATATGTACAGCCTATCAGCAGGCCCAGCATTAAAACAATTGCGGAAAAACGTTTAATATTTTTCATAAAATCATATCCTTTTGTATAATAATCTGTCGTAACTATGATAATAAAATGAGACAGATTCTGGGGCTGATCATACACCATAATCTAGCATATCAAAGATCATAGACCAAAATCAAGCTTCAAATTACGGATAAACCATCGTTTGACGACTTGATAAACGGTTTTTTTCTCGATAATGATACGGCCCTGGCCACTCATTCCATCCTGCAATACGATATTATTCTGGTTGAGTTCATCCTGATCTAATGGGAATACCAGTTCATAGGTGCTTTCGGCGGGCTCTAAGGCTTCTTTAATGGAGTTAGTAGGCAGGGTTGGCACAGTGCCGCCCCATGCCGCTGAAAAGGCTGGATTACTTAGCTGGCGTATCTGGGCCGAGGGTTTGTCTTGCACTGTACTGTGAATGATTTTATTGTCGTGGGCCCACAATTTAATTTCGACCTTTTGAGGGTTTTTCTGGTCATCATCTACCAGTTCGATGTCGCGGCCACTGACGACCGAAACCGCTTCATATAGTTTATCGGGATACACTGCTACCAGCTCAGTCTGTAATGGTATAAATGAATCCAGCAGATTGGCCAAAGGTTCGCCAGTTCTGATCTGCACAATTCCATCGATAGGCGAGGAGATTGTCAGTCTTTTGATTTTGTCTAGCGTGAGGGAAAAACTTTCATTCAATGCGCTGATTTGAAGCATGAGCCCTTCTTTGACTTCTTCACTTTTGGCATTATCACGAGCAATTTCAAGCTGTTCGATCTGTAAATTAAGTTCTTCAGATTTGAGCCTTAGTTCCGGGTCTGAAAGCACAAATAATATATCGCCTGCTTTTACTTGTTGGCCATCGCGAATTAATATTGGATTGTTTTTTGAATCAAGCATGCCTGGCTGGGTAACATATAGTGGGTGCAGATCGACGGTTCGGATAATTATTTGGGTATCGACAGTTTGTTCCAGAGGTAAAATCATTAAGCCATAGACCATTGAAATTATTAGCGCAGCTAAGACGATACTACTGGCCAGATGCAGACGTAAACGATGATGATTGCCTTTGAGATATTTTCCAAATTTGACCAATGGCGCGATAAATGCGCTGTATATACTGGCAATAGCCATCACTGCGCCAATAACGCCAAAGCCATAAGGGTCAAGGAATTTCCAAATCATTGTGACAATGGCAAACATAATAAACCAGCGATAAAGTGCACTGGCAAGAGCATAGCCAAGTACACGGAGTTCTCGCCCCTGGACATCGGCTGGCATCTGAGCATCTTTAACGCCCAGAACTAAAGTCTGGAATAAATACCAAAGATAATTTTGACTTTTCTGTTTGAGGTTTGGCAATTCCATTAAATCCATCAGGAAATAATAGCCATCATAACGCAAAAGTGGATTACCATTAAACAATAGTGTATTGATACTGGCAGCTAACATGATATTTAAGGCAAACTGATTAATAACGGTTCCTGGAATTGTAAAAGCCCAGATATAAGTAGCTATCCCAGCCAACAGGACTTCAACGACAATACCAGCAGCGGTGATCCACATACGTTTACGTTTTTCCGAGAGCATCCATGCATCTGAGACATCGCAATACATACAAGGCATAAATACCAGGAATAAAACCCCCATCTCATGGACTTCAGTATCAAAATGTTTACTGGTTAAGCCATGGCCAAATTCATGGATGATTTTGATTAAAAACATAGCCGGAGCTAAAAACAACAAATTCTTTGGCGAAAGCAATGGCATTCGCTGGCCCAGGTTGTCGATATTAGTTAATAATAGCCATATCGCCCCAAAAAGCATCAGCCAGGTCAGGTATTTCATGGTCCGGGTAAACAGCCAGGAGCCAACCTTTCCGTTTAGCCAATTCAATAGTTTGTCAGGGTCCATTACTGGAATTTTAAAGAATAGATATTCGCGGGTGAACTTTTTGAATAAGCTGCGAGTCATCATATTTTTACGTTTCAAGAGATATTCAGTATTATCCCCTGGAATAATCAGCAGATTAGCACCGCGGAGCATTATAAGAAAACTCATTACCGCCTGGGCATCAAATTCTTCTTTTGGGAAACGGCTGGCTAGTTGGGTCAGCACATCGTCCATGGTGTTTTTACCATCCATCATCTGATATATAGCATATTCCGGTGGCCTTAGCCGATAATATCGCAGCGTAGTGGGGTCTTTTAATACGAAGCAGGGTTTGCCATAATAAACCTGCTCGGTTATATCAACATCACGACGGGCAGCCGGCAATGAACGTTCGTTCATATCTTCAGGGGTGTCATGACTTAATGGTAATATTTTTTCAGGGCTATTGTCTGTCATTATTATATCCGTATATTAAAAGAAAGTTACCCGGAAAAATCTTATAACTTTTCGCAGCATTACATAACCTAAGGGGCGTGATACAGTTGTTATTTTTGCCCTGCCTGTCATATCTTCACGTAAGCCATTGCGGATATGTTCAAGCTCATCATCACTCAAATCCTGTTTATCTAAAGCAAAATTGAGCCTGATCTCAAAAATTTGCTGCGATTCTTTCATTTGAGCTTTCTGGGCAATCTGGTCGACATTAGCTATTGTAGCTTTCAGGTCAGTCTGGGGATAAGATTCCAGGATAAAGGTAACTTCCGAACCGCCTTCTTTTTTGTTATTGACGCTGCTGATGACCCAGTCGATTTCTTCATGGGGAATTTCCAGAACCACCTGCCACTCATTTAAGTCGGCGATGGCACAGATTTCCTGGCCCTTCTGGGGTTTAGTGCCTTCGAGTTTTTTCAGGTCCGGGGTCAGGATTGTCCCATCAATAGAAGCCTTGATATTACATTTTTCGATTTGCTCTTCCAGTAATTTTCGAGTTTGTTCGAGTGATACAATTTTGAGTTTGCTTTTTTGTTTTTCTTCTTCGGAAGTGCTAAATGAATCCCTGCTAATGGCTTCACGAGCTAATTCCTGCTTAGTTTCAACAAGGCGGGTATAAAGTTCTTGAGTGTCCAGTTGAGCGATTGTTTCACCAGCATTAACATTGCCTGATTCTCTGACAATCTGCTGGATTTCATAAAATTCAAAAGGGGATTGAATGCTGCGTTTATGCACTGGGACCAAACGACAATCGGATTTGATTGTGACAGGCCATTGATATAAACATAGGATTGCAACGACAATAATTAATATTGCAAAAATAATAGGTGTTTTGTGTTTTTTATCTGTCTCTTTCTTATTTTTTTTCAGTCTAGCTAAAGGATTGACCATCGAAACTGAGATAAGATCAAGTGCATTATTTAAAGCGACAGCTCCATGGTTAGCAATTGATGATATCAGGCCCGCCATATTGGTAGTGTCATCCTGGTCAAAACCTTCAGCTACTACGACACCGAGAAGTCTGTCATCATGATTAACAGGCTGTAAGAAAATCTGATCCATTTTACTGACATTAAAATAATCTTTTAATAATTCCGTCTGATTGTCATCTTCGGGTAATTCGACCAATTGCTGACGCGAGGCAACGATGGGCTTATTGATTTTGAGACAATGACGGGAAAGCTTTTCGATTGCCTGCATCAAAACGGCCCGGCGGTCAGGTTTGTCGATGCCACTTACTGCCCGTAATCCGCGTTTAACTTTTGGATCAATCCAGACACAAACCCGTTGGCATTGCATTGCATCTCTGCCGGCGTTAACGATTTGATATATAACCTTTTCCGGGTCAAGTGAATCATGAACAGCTTCGGTATACTTTAATAATTGGGTTAATGCTTTACGGTCATCTTCCAATACCGATGCGCGGCGGTGGGCCAGATATGTTTCGGCTGTTTTAGCGCATTGTTCCAAAAGTGAAGCAATAGACTGATAACCTTCCTGAGATAAATTCTCAGGGGCTATTAATTGCAATACCATCGCAACCTGATTGGCAGCTTTCAAGGGTTTGAAAAATAGAGGATTATTGCATTGATTTGTGATTTGCTGGCCATCGGGTACCTGATTGGCCGCTGGTAAAATCACAATTGGCTCTTGAGCGGTTTGCCCGATAGAGCCAAAAACCGCCTGCTGCTGAGCCTGATCGTTTAAGTTACATAATTCCAGGTTTAGATGGCAATAGCACTGCGGGGTTTGTTCCGGTTGGATTATCCATATCGCCCCACCCTTGCAGCCACTAGCTGCTATTGACAATTGTAGAAAATTGGCAAAAAACTGTGGTGGTTCTAAATTTTCTGATGGCAGCTGTGATAACCGCCCCATTACTTCCGCTAATCTTTGTCTAGCTTGAGCTTCAGACACTTTTTACCCCGTTCTCTTAATTATATATCGCATAAAATAAACTTTATTGTGATTTATACCTATCCCATCAAGTATGAATTCCAATAAATATATTATGATTACAGTTGGGATTTCCCATTTTACTAATACATAAGTTATTGTATTGCAAGGCCTCAAAACTGGCCCTGCCAGAGGAAACCATACCCTTTGGTATATTATCGTCTAATCAATTGATTATGTCCAGTAGCATTCATTATAGCTGTTAAAATTTCGCTATATGACAGCTATCTTTTCTTTGTTTTCTTCTCTATAGTCCGATATTTTGCCAACAAAGCTAAGGTCATTTGCATGTCAGCTTTTAATGGGGCAATTATATGCATGTCTTTGCCGGTTATCGGATGTTTAAACATCAATTCAGAGGCATGCAAAGCCTGGCGATTAATTACAATATCACCAGGGGCTAAACCATATCCGGGTTCACCTTCGACGGGAAGATCCTTACCGTTTGCAAGCTGTTCCAGTGTCATAAATTTGCCGCCATACATATCATCGGCCACGATAGGATGTTTTAGATAACTCATATGCACGCGTAATTGATGCGTGCGGCCTGTCTTGGGAAATAGCTTCATCAGGGTATAGCCATCAAATCTTTCGGCAACCTGGTACATTGTTGTGGAATGTCTGCCATCTTTATTGTCTTTGCTTACTACTGAATATTTTTCTCGCACTTTAGAATGACGACCTAGGGGTTCATCAATCACATCGGCATCCAGTTCCAAATTACCATGAACAATAGCGGTGTAAACCTTTTGTGTCAAACGATGTTCAAACTGATGGGCTATACGCCAATGCGCAGTGTCGGTTTTGGCAATTAAAATAACGCCAGTGGTATTGCGGTCCAGCCTGTGAACAATGCCGGGACGAAAATCGCCACTAACCGAAGACAATGAATTGCTATAGTGTACCAGGGCATTAACCATGGTGCCTGATTTGTGGCCTCGAGCCGGGTGAACAATGAAATCAGCCTGTTTATTCAAGACAATAATATGTTCATCTTCATAAATAACGTCAAGCGGAATATCTTCGCCGATAATTTCATTGGTGGGTGGCGGTGGCAAAATAATATCAATTTTGTCGCCGGGGTCTAGTTCATAGCTTTTCTTGGTAGGTAAGCCATTGACTGTAATGGCTTTCTCTTTGATAAGCTTTTGAATCATCGTGCGTGATGCGTCAGGAAAACGATGATGAACATATTTATCAATACGACGATTTGGCAGCAGGCGACGTATAATTAATCTTTCGTGCTGAGCGCCATCTTCTTCCAATGCACCTTCTTGCTGTTCATTTAAGTCCGAATTGGTCAGATGAATAACTTCAGCATCTAGATTATCGTCAAAAACTTCAATATTTTCTATTTTTTCTTGCATAATTCCATTTATACTTTCAACCGTTAAACTCAGTTTTATCAGGCTGAATAATTATAAAGCCGACATTACCTGATTAAAAGGCAAGGCCGGCTCTGTTTCATATTTCTGTAAATAACCAATTAAGGCATATCTGTTGGTGTCGTGATTTCTGCTGGCAATTCAGGGCCTTGAGGATCTTCGGCAAATTCAACTTTGCTTTCTTTTAGTTCATCCATTATGTCAAGACGCCCCAGAGCAAGGCCAGGAAAAGCAGTATTCGCTAACTTTTTATCAGCGATTATCCCCTGATAAATTTTAGTTGCCTTGTCCCATTGGCCACGTTCTTCTGCGATAAGCCCCAAGCCAAGCTGCCCCTGACCCGTGGCAAAGAAACTATTTGAGTATCCGCTCAACTCGGTATATAACTTTTCTGAATCGTCTAAGGCCTTGGTTTTGTCTGCCGGGCTAAAAGTCTTTCCGGCAAAATAAATTTTCGCCCTTGCGATTTCAGCCTTTTGATACAAAGCCATCGCTGCAAAGTCATCATCAGTGGCAACAGAATCCAGAGTATCCTGAACAGTATCAATTTGATAAGGCTTCAATAATTCTAGATTTTTTTCGCTGAGAGCCTTCTGGGAACTGTTCGCGACAACATTCTGGGCAACATATCGTTCGGATATAGCCATATCGCTATTATTGATGATCGCCTGACGAGCTTCATAGTTAAGGTTCTGGAAATAATAATAAAGACATACTATTGCTACCAATGACATTGCTATCATGATAATTTTATTCTTATTTTCCTTGATGTATGTCGGGGCACTTTCTAAAAGCATTTCGTTTAATTCATTTTTCTTGAGATTTTCTCTTTCTTCAGCCTTCATAGTATCCTTTCGTATCTCACAATGTTTGAGCCTGGCTCAATTACAAGCCCAAAAACGAGCATCAACTCATTTTATATTCACAATTTAATTATTGCTACAGGCATTTGGCATAAACTACCTATGCACAAGTTCTTATAATCGTCAATTATCAGGTCAAAGTCAAGATTTTTGCGAATTTTTCTTTATGAATTTTATAATCGGATAGTTTTGATATTATATTCATATTTATCGTAAATCATTACTGATAAGGTATTTAGCATTTTATTTGCTGTCTTTGGCATCTATACCAATAACTTGGCTATTATATTTTCAAGATATTCATTTATCTGTTTTTTTGCATTTGTTTAATAATTTACTAAACAAACTGTAGGTTAAAATGAATGAAACAAGGCCACTAATCAGTAAAATCCCTCCTGTTAGTAGAGTACGTTCCTTCTCCAGATATGGAATTCCATCTAAATCCAACACGGTCATCAAACAAAGGGAAAATTATTAACAGCAAAACCAATCCTATTATTGAAACAATGGATATTGAAGCGATTAATGCTATCATTTGTTTGTTTTTCACATTTGCTCTGGCCACGGTTTTATCTATGAATTTATTCCTTTTTTTCTTTTTTTTCATCTGTCTTTCTTAATTTACAAGAAATTTTGCACATGGTAATTTTTTTATCTTGAATAGGTTAATAGTAAATTAACTTTTAAAACAATATTTAATTTAATATTTAGCTCATAATAAACATGTATTATAAAAAGAATTTTTCCATAATAGTATAAATTCATTATTTGTCAATTATGCAGTCAGTTCTCGATCTGCTTTTACACTTGTTATCCCATCGTTTTTAGGTAAAATAATTCGCCTTTAAAAATCTGATTTCATAGTCAAATATGAAATGGATTTGCTTCGGCAGGACAACTAACCAGTTTGATGCTGACAAACTAAGCTGCCCTGAATAATAGCCGAATTTAATGAATTTAACTTTCAGCACAGGGAATTTTGTGATAAACTGTTTATTCATAAATTGCGTTGATGGCCGCGTCCAGTTGCTCATGATGCATAGCTCGAAGCTTTGTCATTTCAGGCTTATTTTAGAGCATTTCAATCGTTTAATAATTAACTATATACATTTTGAATCTAAAACTGTTATTAATAAAAAAGGTATAAGATGAAAAAATGGATTGTGCTGTCTGCGGGCATAGTTTTGCAGGCAATTTTAGGTGGAATTTATGCTTGGAGCGAGCTGTCTTCACCTTTAATGGAAGAATACAAACTGACTAATGGACAAACAGGATTGATTTTTGGTGCCACAATAGCTGTTTTCACCATTACCATGATTCCCGCTGGGCGTTTCTTGAAAAAATTTGGACCACGTATTACCGCTTCGATTGGAGCAGTTTTTTTTGCTCTGGGTTATACAATAGCTGCAATGTCAAATGGTAATTTCGCTATTATTTTCATAGGGATCAGTATTATTTCAGGTATTGGTATTGGTGCTGGCTATGTTTGCCCCTTAACTGTTGGCATGAAATGGTTCCCAAAAAATAAAGGATTAGTTACTGGTGTCGCTGTCGCTGGATTTGGTGGCGGCGCTATTATTCTAAGTAATTTAGCAAAATATCTCCTTGAGAATAAAGGTTGGGATGTACTGGAAATTTTCAAATTAATCGGACTGGGGCTAGGTGCCTTAGCTCTAATATCCGCATTACTTATGAGTGAGCCTCAAGAAGACAAAACTCAGAAAATTCATGCAAAAACCAGTCATGAAAATCTCAGAAAATTTATCTACAATAAGACTTACCTGTTGCTTTGCAGTGGTATTTTTGCGGGAACTTTTGCGGGATTGCTGGTCATTGGTCATCTTAAGAAAATTTTACTGGAATCTGGGATTACAGAAACCAAAGCTACACTTGGAATTTCAATTTACGCTATAGGCAATGCTCTTGGCAGGATTGTCTGGGGGCAGATACATGACAAGCTTAAAACTACAAAAACTATCATGTTTTCACTTGGCTGTATGCTTCTTTCACTAATCCCATTAGTCCTAAAAGCTCCAGAAACAATATTAATGATAGATGTTGCCCTTATAGGAATGAGTTTTGGGTCCTGCTTTGTTGTTTATGCTTCATCTATGGTTAAACATTATGGCACAGAATTATTTCCTCGACTGTACCCGATTTGTTTTTTAGGCTATGGTTTTGCCGGAGTAGTCGGCTCCCCAATAGGCGGATCTATCCGAGACAAAACCGGATCGTTTACCCCTGGTATCGTTGTCAGCATCGCAATCGTTGCCACAGCTCTGACATTAATAGCAATAACCCATAAAGCATTAAAAGAAACTAAATAAAAACGGTATTAATTCGTTCAAATCCGTTTGACACTTTGACATCTGGCCTGGGCACCATCCCAGAGGCCAAAAGCAAAGCTGTCTCTCAAGGTCGCAGCACCGTAGTGGCCATCCGCAGACAATGCGATTAAATTTACATCTTCGTTTATTTTCTCGGGGTGCTGTGCCACAAAGCGTTTAATAACATTTTGGCAGGCTTGCATCGCACTATCGCCATTTCGCATGAATTCAACAGTCAAAAAACTCATGCAGAATTTTAATATTTCATCACCGTTGCCAGTAGCTGCTGCAGCGCCAGCTTCAATATCAGCATACAAACCGCTGCCAATTAATGGAGAATCACCAACCCGGCCCGGATGCTTAAAGGCCATCCCGCTAGTCGAACAGCCTGCGACCAATTCTCCCCGGCAATCCATAGCCAATAGTCCTATGGTATCATGCATAAATTCAGGTTTAGCATTTTTGTCGGCGAGCCAAAGACTGTATTTTTTTTTAGATTCTTCACTGAGGGTTTCTTCAATAGCAAAGCCTTGTTCTGTTGCGAATTTTCGAGCCCCATCGCCAACCAGCATCGAGTGTTGGCATTTTTCCATTACAGCTCTGGCAACCGATATTGGTCGGGAATAACCAGTTAATGTCGCTACGCTACCTACGGCGTGAGTTCTGCCATTCATAATCGCAGCATCGAATTCCATCTCGCCGGTGGCATTTGGCATTCCGCCATAGCCAACGCTTACAATATTGGTATCCAGCTCTGCGACATTGATGCCCTTTTCTACCGCATCTATAGCGGTTCCGCCGGTAGCTAAGATTTCCCCGGATTTTGCCACAGCGGCCTTGCCAAAATCCCATGTGGCAATCGCAATAATTTTGGCCATCGCCCTATCCTTTGCAAATATCAGAAACAGCTTTAATTATATCACGATTAATCAAATCAAATTGATTTTCCGGAGGATACAGGCAACCGCCAAAAGTAACTGCCGGGCGATTCTGGCAGGAATTGTCAATCATCGTCTTAAATGCGGCAATATGAATCATCTTTGTTCCGGTTTGTTTAATTACAAATGCGGCATTATGCTGTTTGATACCGCCACCGGGTAAAATTTCAATTCTCTCACCAGCTTTTTCGATCAATTGCTTAAGCAGTGGAATACCTTGGGGCACAGAATCTTCCTGACCAGAAGTCAATATTCTGTCAATACCCATATCAATTAATTGCTCCAAGGCTACAAAGGGATTCGGTGTAACATCAAATGCCCGATGGAAGACGATATCTTTGCCTGCAGCTTTTGCTAGTTTGACAATTTCCATGCTACGATGCACATCTATTGTTCCATCAGGTTTTAATATTCCAAAAACAATCCCATCGGCTCCATTATCTAAGGCCAGCTTGGTATCATGCAGCATTATCTCATATTCAACTGCGGTATAGCAGAAACCACCACCACGTGGACGAATCATCACAATAACCGGAATATCCAGCTGCTTTTTAGCCTCAATGACCGATCCCATAGAAGGCGTCAGCCCACCAAAAAACATTGATGAGTTCAGTTCAACCCGGTCAGCCCCGCCCGAAGACGCTTCGATGGCATCATCAACCGAACCGCAGCAAACTTCCAGAAAAATTCCATTTAGCATAATCTAATCCTTATTATTATTATTAATTATTCAATTAACAAACAATAATGTAATATGAATAAATGTCAATAAAAATTGGGATTTAAAACAAAACATGCCCCCGGAACATTTGTCCGAGGGCATGTTTACATATCTAATCAGTTAAATATAACAGATTATCGTGCATCTGACAGCCAATTAACAGCCATGATAGCAAAATCATTTAGATTTACATCACAGTCATGGTTAATGTCTGTATCTCTCCATACATTATCTTCGCCAATCCAGCAGATAATTTCACCACTACCTGCAGTCTTTAAGACAATATCGCTCACTTCAAGTTGTCGCCAACCATTATCAGGGCCCCAACTTCCAAAACCAAACCCATAAATATAGCGTAAAGTATCCCTTTGGCTTTCGGTGTATCCTGTGAGATCTTTTTCGATATATATCCACTGATCGTCTGCCAGGCCATGGAAGTTGCCAACCCATGAAAGTACGAAGTAATAAGCCGCCCACCCTTCGGTGAAGAATTCAAAGTGGAAAGAGCCGGTACCGCCATGTTTTTTAACCCAGACACCTATAGAATCAAAACCTTTGGTGTCAATCGGGTCACGCAAGTATGTATCAGACCATACATCTGAGCCAGTAACACTGGCAGTGCCATCGACTCCCCCCCAGCTCTTGTTATAGTTAATAACAAGTGTTTTTCTACCGGGGTCGTGATACATAGAGGAATCGCCAGCATTGTAATCCTGAGCATATCCTGGAGTTGGAGAATTATTTACTGTTGTGTAGCTCCAGCCATAAGTAGCTAGTGGTGCGTCATGATAATCTTCAACATTAGTAGTACCATTTGGATCGGTTGGTCCTTCTGTCCAGTATTCCTGATCACAACCTATAACAGGAGCAAGCAGGGTTCTGTCATTAGCAAGCCATTCACTTGAAATTTTCTGCAAATCATTTACATCAACTACTTTATCAGGGGAATTGGTCGTCCCATCATCAGTGAGATCGCCCTGAAGTTCTCGAACTGTAAATTCCCAAACATAACCTGGCCAAATAACATTGTTACTGCTGTCCAAAGAAACTATTTTCCAATAATATTTCATCTTAAGCTCAAGATTGCCTGCCGCATTAGCAACATCAGCCTCGCTGGCAGTAGCTTCAAGGTCAATAACCGTTGCATTGGTGAATTGGGCATTATCAGCAATATATAGTTTCTGGGATGCAACGTCCGCACTTCTTCCTGGAGTCCAACCTAGAACAGGATCCCAGTCTACACCAATTTCGCCACTAGCTGGCACAGGGAAAGTAGCCACATTAGTACTAGCGTAAATATCTCGGACTTCATTTAAGGTTACTGGGTAAGTAAATATTTGGATCTCGTCAAGCCAACCTTCAAAGCTTTCAAAGAAAGTCCCATCAGGCTTAACTGTACCGCCAATCGCTACTGGCGCTGTTGTTGGAGTAACAACCCCAGTGGTAGCAATTTTGTCATATGAAGCACCACTATAAGCCAAATATTCAGTGCCATTATAAACTTGAGCAAGTTCACCGTTAATATACATATAACGGTCTTTACCGTCCCATACAAATACAACATGAGCCCAAAGCCCACGATCGACACGTCTAGTTGAAGATACGCGAATAGCCGTTTGGTCTATACCGCATAACGTCATTGAAGGTGTGCCGCGGAAATCGTAAAAATCTAAAGCCCAACCGTCAGTCCCAGTTGTATAGCCTGTAGTTTCACCATGTTTACTGACGATAGCTTTATTGTCATTAACTGTATCTCCTTCGTAATATTTAACCCATGCAGAAATCGTCAAAGATTTGTATGTATCTTCCCAAATAGCATCATTCCCACACACTACCAGATTAGTCCCATTAAATCTTGCCGCAT
Source organism: Phycisphaerae bacterium (assembly GCA_016342495.1). Taxonomy (GTDB): domain Bacteria; phylum Planctomycetota; class Phycisphaerae; order Sedimentisphaerales; family SM23-30; genus JAEIOG01. The sequence goes on along the minus strand of JAEIOG010000067.1, from coordinate 1,010 downwards.
TGCCTTTAGGGCCCGGCGCAAAGTTAGGATCAGTACCACCTGTGTCTTTAAGAACAGTGCCGTTTTGGTTGGAAATATCATCTATAAAATTGATGTTATCCATAGACCAGCGTGCCAAATGCTTACCTGTTTTAAAATTGAATGTTTTTGTTTCAATTATAGTGCTGCCATGCATAGAACTGATAGTCCAAGAATACTGAGTATCTTCAACCAAAGACGATGGCATATATTCCAGTGTTCCAGAAGCATCGATATTTGAAGTCTGCCCGTTAAATGAAACATCAAAACTATCAATATAAAGTCCAGCCTCAGTGCATTCCCATGTAAAAACGGGGCTGACGCTAACTACTGCATCATCGCCGGGGTAAGCATTTTTTATACCACCGCCAGTTATAAATGTCCAGACACTACCTTGTACCGCACCCGCCCCCGGTTCAATAGCATCAATACGCCAATAATACATTGTTTCAATATCAAGCGTGGTAGTTACAGAGTACGGGGTGGTAGCAGAAACACCATTAAGAATCATTTTAGTCGGATCGGTAAAGTTAGGATCAGTGCCTAAACTCAGCAGATACCCCTCTGGGGTAAAAGCTGTTGGAGCAATCCATTCCAGATCCGGCAGCAAAGCAACGTCAGCCATACCAGGTTCAGGTGCAATCACATTGGACTTGGTTGCATCAACAACAACAAAACCTGTCAATGGGGTGCGGCCGCCATTACCTGGTGCGGCTGTAGAAACTGTCAGATCACCTGATAGACCTGTTACAAGTACATAATTACCATTGACTGTTCCATCACATTCAACCCAGCCAGTGCCGTCGGTTACACGACCATGAGCAGGAAATGCTCCGCCGCTTAATACGCCTGTGCCATTGACAGTAATGCCATTGTGTGTGTAATCCCCATTATTGTCTGATGTAAAAAGAATATAGGAGCCTGTTGCACAATGTTTTCAAACCCAACCGTTTTGGGTCCGATGGCTGTTTGAGTGAGACGGCTCATTTTTC
>JAEIOG010000066.1 GCA_016342495.1 Phycisphaerae bacterium | reverse complement strand
CAAAAAAAAGCTATTTTTGCTACCGCAAATCAGCTTAACACACCTATTCCCTAGACTATGGGATGGTTGTGAAAATCTTTATATTCGGGATCAGGTTTATCATACTTTAAGATATGTGCCCTTAGCGTACAACCATACAATTCAGCATGTTTTGTTTTTCTTCCTGCCAGTTTTTCAAGCTGACTTTCGGCTTCCTTTCTTTTGCCCAAACCCAGCTTCGCCCAACCAATCTGATAAATCATTAAATCATGAGCATCATCTTCGGCATAATCTTCTTTCTTCATTTCTTGGCAAAGCTTCAAAGCCTGTTGATATTTCCCCATTTCATTTAATAAATTTATGCGATTCCAAACCACAGAATCATGATCACTGTCGAGTTTTGCCAGCTTTTCATTAAGCTGCCATGCTTTTTGATATTCTCCCCAATGGCTATGAATTCTAATCATAACATCCAAAGCATCTACATTATCCAGTTCCTTTGCCAGCACATCCTTCAAAATCTTCTCAGCCTGTACCGGACAACTGCAAAGTGAATGTATATATGCAAGTAGAACCTTGTTGGCCACAACATCTCTGCCAAAATCAATATCCTTCTCCAACCCATCAATTACCGCACAAAGCTCATTAGGGTCATCTACTTTCAACTGCAAAACATAATCATCATCACCAACTTCGATTTTTTTAGCTGACACGTCGGTTACCAAAACAATCAGCAAAATTAAAAATATTAATATATATCGAGTAGACATAAAATGGTTCCTTTTGTGTAAAATTTTAACAATTTTCAATTTCAAGAAGAGCGTCAATATCCCTCACAGAACTGGACTAGTGGCTTTCCCACATCCTGCTCTTCAGCAAAACTCACAGTATGTGTGGCTATAAAATCACCGTGTGATACAACGAAATGGTAGATAGCGTAAATAAAATGAACATATTAAACTTTTCCATAACTCTCACCAAAATTAAAGGCCGTAATATAAATAATTCGCTCTCGAACCAAATATATCATAGTAGTACATTGCACAAATTACAATAAAAACTTAGTAAATAATTGCTAAAATGAAAGTAATTGTAGTATTTGGCAGGCCAACGTTTTTTTTCGCCGATTTTACATTGGCGGGTAATATAATAAATGATATAACTGGTTATAACTCTGGGACGTTTCCCGGTGTAGCTCTGGCCTTAATTTACAGGAGTTTATGATGAAAAAGCGGTTTATTGGTATTATTCTTACTTTATGTTTATGGACATCAATAGCTATGGCCGGGCAAAACCTAAAACTGGCCAGCTTGTTTGCCAGTGACATGGTCTTGCAGCAACAGACTCAAGCGGCGATCTGGGGCTGGGCTAAACCTAATGAAACCATAACGATTGTTACTTCATGGGATAACAAGGTTGTTAAGACTGGTTCAGATACTGACGGAAAATGGAAAACTACGGTAAAAACACCTGATGCTGGTGGGCCTTATACTGTTGTGGTCAAATCCAGCGATGAAACCATTACACTGGAAAATGTATTGATTGGGGAGGTCTGGATTTGTTCAGGTCAATCGAATATGCAATGGCGGATGAAACAGTTGGCCAGTCAGGGAACAAATATGTATCAGGCCGACATTGATAAAGCCAACTATCCCAATATCCGTTATTGTCTGGTTCGACAGAGGATAGCACTGGAACCTCAGGAAGAATGTGAACTGGCCTGGTCAATATGCAAACCGGGAAATGTGCCGGAATTCAGCGCGGTGGCTTTTTTCTTTGGTATGAAACTCCATAGCGAATTAAATGTACCAATCGGTTTGATCAGCACCAACTGGGGTGGAACACCAGCCCAGGCCTGGACCAGCGGCACAACTCTCGAGAGAGAATTTCCTGAATATAAAGCTACGATGGGAAAATATCCGGAAATTATTAAGCAGGGAAAAACCATTTTCCATAACTGGCAGAAGGAAGCCAAAGGGCTGGGTATTAATCACCATAGCCCTTCGGGTTTATATAATGGCATGATTGAACCTTTGGTGCCTTTTGCCATTCGTGGAGCTATTTGGTATCAGGGCGAAAGCAACCGTGCTGATCCCATGCAATATCGCAGGCTGTTTCCGGCCATGATTAAAGATTGGCGCAATAAATGGAGTATTGGCGATTTTCCGTTCTATTATGTGCAGATTGCCCCATTCTGGTATAATGACACACCACCAAGCACAGCCTATCTGCGTGAAGCACAAATGATGACTTTGGCTTTGCCTAATACCGGGATGGCTGTGACAATGGACATTGGCAATGAAAAAAATATCCATCCGCTGAAAAAGAAACCTGTGGGCAATCGTCTGGCTTTGTGGGCACTAGCAAAAGATTATGGTAAAGATATTGTATTTTCCGGGCCCATCTATCAAAAATATAAAGTTGAAGGTAATAAAATTCGTCTGCAGTTTGACTATGTTGGCAACGGGTTGGAAAGCGGCGATTCCAAGGAATTGACCCATTTCACTATTGCCGGCGAAGATAAAGTGTTTGTCCAGGCCAAAGCGGTGATTGATGGAGAGACTATAGTGGTCAGTAGTGATAAAGTTGCCAAACCTGTAGCTGTGCGATTTGCCTGGGGCCATGCGGACATGCCAAACCTGACTAATAAAGATGGCCTGCCAGCATCATCGTTCAGAACTGATGACTGGGAGATTGGCAAATAAGACAATGCTCTTTAAAATAACAAAAGCGTTAGCTTCTTGGGGGAAGAGCTAACGCTTTTATTTTAAGCAGAACCGATACTTTACATTTTCCAAACACTTTCCATCATCCTCTGTTATCCTTTGGGCATAAGAAAGAGCTATGTCAGTTCGGCTTTCGATGTTATACCAAGTTGTAATATCTAATTGGTCGCTAAGAACAATACTTATATCGTCTAGTAAATACCCCAGGTTTAGCTTTGGGGTATTAGCGAATAAATTTTAATGCGAATTTGCAGATAACTACATTGGTCTATACGCTGTAACTTCAATATTGACAACACAATAGGTGATAAATGCTTGTTGTAGTGAGATTAAAGATTTGTCGGAAAATTACTGATATGGTGTCAGCAAAAAAATTATATGGACATTTTGTCAATTACTGATACGTCCCATAAGTTCATCGAGGCCATCGGGGTCTTCGGGGAGCTGTTTTTTGATGCCAAACATATCCAGCCATGGGCCCAGCTGGCCGTCAGGAACACCGGTATATTTTTCGCGGGGTTCACGGGGTTTTGTGCCGATTTTAGCAAGGCGTTTGAGCATCTCTGGCAGATAATCATGTGATGTGATGGATTTGCATTTTCGGGCCCGGGCAGCTTTGCGAATACGCCGATCGGAGCTGATAATGGTTAATCGTTTGGGGGCGGAGTTGGCTTCGATAAGATCTTCGATGAGCGAGTCTGCATCATAGCCATGGCCACTGCAACGGATTTCGATGAAGCCTTCCGGTTCGATTTTTTTGGGCCACCCGCGCGGCAGAACGCTATCGAAACAGATAATCGCTTTATCTTTAATATAACGCATATCCCAGGCGATCATCACGCAAAGCATAGCCGGAGTAATTTCAGCGGATTCTTCCATGTTATTGCGAGCGACATGGTATAAATTGTAGGCATCGAAAATATAGGGCATGATAAACCAGGCATAAGGCACTAGGCAAAAGGCATAAGTAGGGTTTTGTCTAACTTTATTTTGGAAGTTATAATTGGAATTTAATTTGACCGCCAACGATTGTGATTACTGGTTTGGCGGTCAATTGCCAGTCGTTGTATGGGCAGTTTTGGCTTTTGGAGATAAATTTAGTAGTGTCAACTTTCCATTTATAGTTTGGGTCGATAATGGTAATATCGGCGTCGGCTCCTTCGCTTAGCGTGCCTTTGTCGATAGTAAGGATTTTAGCTGGATTGATGGTCATCAATTTTATCAATAGCGGCCAATCGATAGTTCCTGATTCGATGAGGGCTTTAGCATAAAGCCCCAATGCACAATCAAGGCCAACGATACCAAATGGTGCGGCCGGAAATTCCAGTTCTTTGGCACTTTTGAGATGCGGGGCATGGTCGGTTGCCAGGCAGTCGATAGTGCCATCAGCTACGCCTTGACGCAAAGCTTCAAGGTCAGCCTGAGTTCGCAGGGGTGGATTCATTTTGAAATTGGTATCATAAGTTTCACATTCTTTTTCAGTAAGCAATAAATGATGCGGGGTAGCTTCTGCGGTAACGGGCAAGCCCTGTGCTTTGGCCTGGCGAACTATATCGACCGAGCCAGCGGTGGATAGATGCTGAGCATGATAGCGGGCGCCAGCGGCTTTAGCTAACTGGACATCACGATAGAGCATAATTTCTTCAGCTAATGGCGACATACCCGGAAGCCCGAGGATTGTAGCGTAATAGCCGGCGTTCATACAGCCATTGCCTGCCAAACAATCGTCCTGACAATGTTGCATTACAACCTTGTTAAACATCTTAGCGTATTGGAATGCACGCAACATAACCGATGGGTCCTGCACGCCGCTGCCATCATCGGTAAAAGCAACCGCACCGGCCCGAACCATCTGGCCCATTTCAGCCAAGGATTCGCCTTTGCGTTCTTTGGTGATTGCTCCGACCGGGAAGACGTTGGCCATCTTAGCCGCCGCCGAGCGATTCAGGATGAATTCGACGGTAGCTTCATTATCAATGGCCGGGTCAGTATTGGGCATACAGGCAACAGAAGTAAAGCCACCGGTAACCGCTGCAGCTGAGCCGGAAGCAATGGTTTCTTCTTCTTCTCGACCGGGTTCGCGGAGATGGACATGTAGATCAATAAGACCCGGAGCAATAATTTTATCTTTGGCATCGATTATTGTATCAGCGGTGGCATCTTTGATTTTGCCAACGGCTTTGATTTTTCCATTTTCGATCAGCAGGTCACCGATCATATCAACTTTATTGGCTGGGTCGATAATTCTACCGTTTTTAATTAGTATATTAGTCATAATTATTCCTGTTTGTTTATTTCACACTGTCGCACAGGGCCATTACGGCCATTCTTATTGCTACGCCATTGGTTACCTGTTTGAGGATGGTACTGTTAGGCCCATCAGCTACATCGCTATCGATTTCGACACCGCGGTTAATCGGACCGGGGTGCATGACAATGACATCTTTTTTGGCTCTTTTCATGCGATTATTAGTAAGACCAAAAATACGGGAATATTCACGGGTCGAAGGAAAAACCTGGCTTTTAATTCGTTCACTTTGAACCCGCAGCATATTGAAAACATCCATTTCACTAATAATCGAATCAAAATCATGGCAAACAGTCACAGGTAATTTATTGACCGCAGAAGGCATCAGCGTTGGCGGGCCAACCACGAAAACTTTGGCACCTAAGGTATTTAACGCCCAGATATTGCTGCGAGCAACACGGGAATGGGCAATATCACCTACAATAGCGACTTTAAGACCTTCAAGTGATCCTCGCAGTTGACGAATAGTGAAAATATCCAGCAGAGCCTGAGTTGGGTGTTCATGATAGCCATCGCCAGCGTTGAGAATGGAAGCTTCGATATTCTGGCTAAGCAGATAAGGAGCTCCACCGGCACTATGGCGAATAACCACCATGTCAATACCCATCGCTTCAAGATTGCGGGCGGTGTCTCGCAGGGTTTCACCTTTTGAAAGGCTGGAAGCCTTGGCCGTTAATTCGATAACATCAGCGCCGAGGCGGCTGGCAGCGATTGCGAAACTGCTGCGAGTGCGAGTACTGTCTTCAAAAAAGAGATTGACGACCAGTTTGCCCTTGAGGTCATCGGTCTTTTGACCTGTCCCGCCAGCGTATTTAACATAATTTTCGGCAGTATCGAAAATACAGGTAAGCTCATCAGCAGATAGTTTTTTCAGTCCCAGCAGATGCTTATTATTCCAGATTTTTGGTTTTTTCATTTTATTTTCCTGTTATAGCATAATACCATTATGAATTTCTTCTAAAGACCGCCACGACATTTTCCAGGGCAATGACGAAAAGGCGGTTTGAACCCTCAAAATCAACCGGAATCGCTCCTTTTGGGTCAAATAGCACTTTGTCATAGCGTCTAAGCGGCACCATAGGGTCAGATTCAACTTCAGCAGAAACCGCGACAATGCGGCCTGTTAAGGTAGGGATCTCAATATTATCCGGCAGGTGGATGCCACCTTTGGTTTCTTTTTTGTCATTATCCTTACGGATAAGAACTCGTTTGCCTACTGGCTCAACAGTTTCAAATATCTCGTCGGTATTATAATCCATTTCGTTATCAAAAGAATCCATGGTTAACTGATCTTAATCCTTTTTTATCAAGTATTTATGAAAATAATAGGTTTTTTTGGAACTCTACTATGATTTCCTTGTCTTATTTGTGTATTCGCAGAGATTATACCGAAATTGATAATATTAGGCAACTGTCTGTTTTGGATTTATAATATCAGCAGTACAGTTGGCTTTTATGTCTAGCTCGTAAAATGCCGATGATAAGGAAATATAACAGATAAATTTCCCGCTATTTCGTTTAATTTGGAGAAATAATTATGATTCAATGCGAAGATTGCCAATATTTTTCACGAGATGAAAAAACTGGTCGAATAAAAATGACCTGCGACCCATTCAGCACTATAATCAGTCCTGATTGTCTACAGAAGCTACAGCTTCTTAGACTCGATGGTTTATGTCAAATGTATGGCTCAATGCTGAATTACTACAATCAAATGGCTCCCATGCAGAAAAAAATGTTCAAATTTATGGAACATGAAATCGATGATCAAAGTGAAGCCGACAGCTGGAAACAGTCCTATGACGACAATATCGAAGATGAAGATCAGGAAAACTATTGACGAAACTGGTTTTTCATCGTTTAATATGGGTCTTTTGTGATTTAGCCCATCGATTTGGGCAAATAATTAAGTATTACAGCCTTATTCTCAATTAAGGCATACTATTTACGTGAAAGGTATTATAATGGATACTTCTATATTCAAAGCTTATGATGTTCGTGGCTTATATCCAGAACAGGTAAATGAAGATGCCGCCTGGAAAATCGGTCACGCTTCGGCTCAATTTTTGCGATCACTTCTTCAGGGCTTTGAACGCGGCCAAGCCAATGCTCAATCGGTCGTGGTTGGCCGTGATATGCGTAAACACAGCCCATCGGTTCAGCAGGCCCTTATCGAAGGTATGATCGGCTCTGGCGCTAATGTCATTAATGTCGGCATGATCGATACCCCTCAGATTTATTTTGCGATTAATCATCTGGGAACTTGTGGCGGGGTTCAGGTTACAGCTTCACACAACCCAGCCCAATATAATGGTTTTAAGGTTTCAGGTCTTAAGGCTCGTCCGATTGGCGGCGATACCGGGCTGAAAGAAATCAAGCATATCGCTACTGCCTTGAAACATACCCAATCTGCCGGCAAAGGCACAGTCACTGAAGTTGATCTGTCAGAGCCTTATCGTAATCATGTCCTGAGTTTCCTGAAAAGTGACTCCAAAAAAATCAAAATGGTTATCGACGCATCTAACGGCATGGCCGGGAAATGGGTACCGATTATCTTTGGTGGTCTTGATATTGAAATCATTCCAATTAATTTTGAACATGATGGCACATTCAAACATGATCCTAATCCTCTGGTTGAATCCAATTTAGTAGAGCTAAAAGAAACCGTGCTTGCCAAAAACGCTGATATAGGCGTTTGTTTCGATGGTGACGCTGACCGCTTGCTGGTTATTGATGAAAAAGGAAATACTGTTGGATGCGATATAACCACAGCCCTGATGGCGGGATACTTCCTCAAAGATAATCCCGGTTCGACAGTCGTATATGACCTGCGCAGCAGCTGGGTCGTAAAAGAAGAAATCGAAGCCAAAGGCGGCATACCCAGACGCGACCGCGTGGGCCATGCTTTCATGAAGAAAACCCTGAAAGACACCAAAGCCTGTTTTGGCGGTGAGCTTTCCGGGCATTTCTATTATCGTGACAATTACTTCGCTGACAGCGGCATGATTACTTTAGTCCATCTGATTAATATTCTTTCTGCTACCGATAAATCGATGAGTGAAATCATTAAACCACTGCTTCGCTATTCCAGCTCAGGGGAGTTGAATTTCAAAGTTGAAGAAAAGGAAGATATGATGAAGCAGTTGGCCGAAAAATATGCTGATGGCCAGGTCGACTGGCTTGATGGCATAACGGTTCAATTGGGTGATTGGTGGTTTAATTGTCGGCCTTCCAATACCGAGCCTCTACTTCGTCTTAATGTCGAAGCCAAAACCCCAGAACTACTCAAAGCTAAACTTGGTGAGCTAAAAGAAATGCTTGGAGAACCTGTTGACCATTAAACTGGAGTCATAAAGAAGACAAGGGGCGCCTTGTCTCTACGATTATTATAGCCTGTCAAAGTTTTAAAATAAAAAAGCCCTCGACTTATACATCGAGGGCTTTTTTTAATTTATAAAACATCAAGGTTCAATTTTCACAACTTTACATTTCAATGGCAAAGACATATTTTCTTTGCGTTTGCCAACATAATAGAGCGAACTGCATTTTTGAGCACTTATTGAGCCATCCACGGTATAGCTATTGCCAGTCTTGTCGATGTATTCTGAAACTTTACTACGTTTGCCATCGATAAAACCAATCATGATTTTCTTTATGTCTCTTACTGTTTGGACATTGGCATCGAAACCATCTTCAGCAAAAATACTGCCCAGTTTATAAGAACCCAGAATTTGGGCATCGGTAATTTTCCCAGTTACATTTAACTCTTTGAGATTATACGAAACCGTGATTGAACCGGTAAAGTCGCTACCGGTGAAGGCACTGCTTTCTGCGATACGTTTATAGGAGCGGTCAAATCCAACCAGCACTTCCTTTATGTCGCTTGCGGTAGTGCGACTGGCATTATCGCCACCGGAAGCAATGCGGGAAATTTTTGGTTTCCGCGCGCCTGAAGCGGTAATATAAGTATCACTGTCAATAGCACCTGAAGCATAAATAGTTTTGATGCTTTTTCTGGTAGTAATAGTGCTGTTAGAGATATTGCCAGTATCCTGATTCAGATTATCCTGCAAGCCATTATAAACCAATACTTCACCTATTGAACTACTCAAGTAACTTACCGCCCTGATTTGTGAATTAATCAGGTCCCCATCCAGAACAGCAACACTACCCACTTTTTTATTAGCAGATATAACACTGCCATCAATATTGCCGCGGCCAACAGTAACCTGATATATGGTCTTGTTGACATATATCATTGAGCTGTCCATAGCGATTGGTTCATCTTGAATATTGAGAATTTCAAAGGCTTTAATGGATGCCCCACTAAATTGACTGTTGTTAACAATACCCTGAACTGAGATTAATTTGAAATAGTTTTTGTGATCAATATCAAAAAATTCAGTGTTATCGATATCGCCATAAACAACCAGTTCTGAAAGCGCCAGCACATCAAATTTAGTCATTACTTCAGCGTCTTTATCACCAATATTTTCAGCGGTAAAAAGACTAAACTTATAATTAGTTGCCATTATTTCTTCAACATCATTAACTGAAATACTTTTGATGGTTTTGGTTTTGTTAGCCATCCCGGTGATTGTATTGACGTCGCCATCAACAACCAGAGACTTCATGCTATTGTTCAATATCAAATTCTCAATCGTCAGGACATTAGGGTTATCAATATTTTCGATGGTCACTTCGGTGCTTGAAGTGCTGTCTTGAATTTCCATTGACAAGAAATTAGATATTTTGTCGGAAGCGGGTCGCTTCAGGACTTTAAGAACAGCATTACCTTTGCCTATAAAAGTAATTTTTATAGTTTCATTATTTACATTGATAAGTTCAAGCGGTGAATTATCAGCGGTAATTTCCAGGTCTTGCTGTACGCCGCCAACTTCAGCTAATAATTCATAATCACCACTTGCTCCTGCTATTGAGCTAACGGCAATATAATAATTTCCAGCTTCCAGGTTTTCATATAGTTTCTCATTAATCTGGTCGATGTCAGTAACGAAACTTTCTGAATAATTGTCAGGCCCGGTTATGTCAACCTGCATTTTTGTCAGATCTTTAACTGTAACAAGGGTTTGGAAATCATCAGGTTCATTATCTTCATTGATTGCGGTAAAAGACAGCAGTATATCATCCTTATCTTGGGAAGGCAGGTTTTCAGGGTCATCGCCAGGGCCATTACCAGCTACCCAATATACGGTGTAGCCTGAGCCAAAGAACATATTTTTTACTTGTATATCTGTCAGGTCAAATTCATTTTCAAAGAAAGACCCGGCCATTGAAACCCATTGGTCAAAGGTATTATTTTCTTCGCTACGCGGTGATTTGGCAAAAGCATCAGCATTTCGAATATAAGCAAACATTTCGCCATCTGGGGCAAAATCAAATGTAATGTTTTTACTGCCATCATCGGGCACTGTGCCAACATCGATAAATGATGGATTCGCTTCGGTTGCTACATCATCAACGTTATCAGCAGCTACTCTGACAATGCGTGGCTGATCAGCTATCGATACCAATACATAAGGAGTTTCAATGTCGTTAACGGTTCTGATTCGCATTTGCCCCAGAGTATAGTTGTGCAGATCTTGGTATTCGATGCGTGATACACCATTGTTGTCACTATTAAGGACATAAAGATCACCGTTGGCATCAAAAGTAATATCGCCGGAAGGGACATCACCTGTCGGAAGATTAGCTGCCCATACTGAAGTATTGCCATCCGGGTCAATAGTCACCAATCTGGTAACTGACCCTGACCGAACAGTAAATGTTAAATTTCCGGCAAACAGACTGTCTACTGGGCTAAAGGCGATATCTAGAATGCCGCCGATTTCATCAGAGCTATAAAAGGTACTGGCATTGCCACTAGCATCAATTTTCATGATCGTTGCGGTATCCCAGGAAGCGACAAAAAGAGCATTGTCATAGTTGCCACTGGTATCAAAGGCCAGGCTGCCAGCATAGTTCATTAAACTTTCGACAAACATATGGGCTTTACCATTTTTGTCAACGCGCCAAAGGTCAGAAGCTCTTCCGGTGCCATAATAGTCATTATAGCCATTTTCGCTGATGACATATAAATAATTACCAAAAGGTGAAACCGCCGCAGGCGAAAAAGCAATATCAATAACATCATAAAAACCGGTGATCGGTTGTCCCCCGCGTATTGCGGCAGCTCCGAATTCATCGACAAATTGGGTTGCAAATTTTGAAATAGTGCCATTTACATTTGCCATGTAAACTTCGCCATCCATATCATCACCCATAGTTGGACCAAAAGTTCCGAAATAGATTCTTTCGTTAAAATCAATATCATTATTGGCGGCAATCGCAAGGGCTGTAGGATTCAGTTTAAGTAAGTTTTCGTCATCGCCAGGGTCAAACAGTTTGGTTATGACAGCATTTTCAGGATCATTTTCATCTGGGTACATATAGGTGATACCGCCATCACCGCCAGAGCCAATTGTGCCGAACTGTGAGATAAAAAATCCTTCGGCATATAATCCGCCAGCTTCGACATAGATCATACTGGTGCCGGAAAATGTATCGGCAACTGCTTTAGCCATCACTGTTTGAGGTGTTGAGCTGATCATTGCGTCAATGTCATGGTGCAGGTCAGTAATCAGTGCCTCTTGCATAGTCGCCGGACTGATGTGAAAACTGATAGTTTCAAAATCATTATCTAATGCCAGTATTGCCCCGGAGCTCTGCTCTGCCAGGTAAATTGTATCTGAATCAGTTGTTACAGATTGGATAACAGCATTAATTTCGCCGGTAAAAGCTGTAATAGTTGCTTCATCAAGAGCAACAACTGCGGTGCCGTCAGCAGCAATAGTTATAACTTCGGCTCTGTCATTAATAGTAAGTATAATTGTACCATTACTGGCTACAGCGATATCGGCGATGGCCAATGTCTCAGCGGCTGGCCCTGGAACAAGGCCAATTAGTTGTTCTTCTGAAAAAAGCCTTGTCATATTTGTAGGGTCGGCTATTGGCCCGGCCAATACTGTCTTGCTATCAGCTACAAGAATAAATCGATTGTTAGCAGTATCATAGGTAGCATTAGTGATTTCTTGATAGTTAATATCTAGTATATTGAATTTCAAGGCCAATCTGCTATCATTGCTCAAGTTTATCCGACAATAATCAAGATCACTGGCATTACTTAAATTACCATTTAGCAAAACATTATATATATTTTCGCTTGTCAGGTCATTATTTAGGACTCGTGCTGTAACTGTTGTGCCATTGGGTTCAGCTTCGGTCCTAATTACGGTATTGCCAGAATTTAATGGATTACCTGAGCCTATCAGATCTGCTATTTTATTATCCGCATTGCCAAAGCTTGCTGATGACATCAATAGAGTCAAAATGCCTGTAACTAACTGCTTCTTCATCAAAAAAACCTTTCTCTAATATTAATTCTTCCATTGAAGTTAAATTAGGCAAAATAAGCTGTTTGGTTAAACTCAATTAACATTCCAGACTTTGCCTTCTTCTCCTAGTTTGCAATATTTATTTATTTTTGTACAATTTCGCTTAAAAATATCTCGTAGTCAATAGCTTTCTTTGAATCGACCTTACTATTAGTTCTTCTTTAAAACGATTAACTATTTGAGTCAAAGCATAAATATATATCGTTTATTGCCCATACCGTACACTAAAAAAACGCAAAACCTGTTGACTTATCGTAGCAGTACCCTCTGAGTTCGCGGGAAAAAAACCTCCAATCAACGTTCTATTCTCAAATTTTATCCCCAAAAAAAATCTTACTCATCAAACAACTCTATAATTGGATTTTTGGTTGAAAAATATGAGGTTTGCTGTTAGTATCTCCAGATAGTTATTTGGCGATGACTTTTTATGTGAATTGAAAATTTGGCAGAAAAGCTTAAAAAATATTTGCGCCAGCGAATGGATTTTCATAAGTCCTTTTATCACAGTTGTTTGTGTGTGGAATCTTAAGTGCAATATCCCAACGACAACCCCGGCCAGGATGGCCAAAGCCAACAGCCTCAGGGCGCTAGTGATTTTGTTGACGCTTTGTCAAACGAAGATCGCATGTTAATTGTTTTGCGCAAAGAACTTTACATGAACAATTGGGATTCTATGCTTGGCGATTTGCAAAACCGTCTTGATGGCAAGCCTTATATCTTCAAGTTAGCCAATAGAATACGTGACGATATCGCCAGAATCGATAAATTAAGAAAATTTGAACAACAAAATGGCATTAATCTCAGTGATATTGTCAAAGGCCCCGAAATCGAATAGCTATATAATGCCTTAATAACCAGTTGGCATTTTACCCACAAAGTTTCAGCCTGAACCAAACATCCGGTTCATTAGCTGTTTGTTTTTACCATAAACCCATTTTTTGGGAGTTCGACGTGAGCACAGTCATGCATTCAGTCAAAAAGACCTTTACCGTCAAAACATTAAACCTTTTATTTGCTTTAGCAGCTATTTGTATCTTCAATGGCTGTAAGTCTCAGGCCCCGGAGCCCGTCATTAGCGATGTTCGTATTCCCATCAACATCCTGGAGAAAGTAAATCTACAAGAAAAATGGTTTAATCAAACTTTGCCGATGGACCCGCTAGCGGTTGTCAGAAATATTTATATCCATGATAATTTGCTATTAGTTCTGGATTCTCGCAATAAGCTTCATGCCCTTGACGCCGACAGAGGCATAGTTAAGTGGTCTGTCCAGCTCTGTGGTCCACATTATCCTGTCTCCACACCAGAATACTTCAACAACAGTGTGATGTTCATTTGTGACCAGACTTTTGTTGAGGTTAAGCTTGCCGATGGACAAATCATCAAAAAAATGGATCTCGGTTTTCCCAGCAGAACTTCTGTCGCTCGTTGGCAAAACGCAGCGACTGGTGACGAAAAAATGGATTATCTATTCGTTGGCCAACATGATGGTGATTTCAACTGTATCGATGCCAGCAATGGCTTGACTATCTGGAAATCCATCCACAGCGATTATCCACCCAAAGGTCGTATAGAAATTTTTCAGGACAAGGTTTATTTCACCGATAGTAAAGGTACTGTTTATTGTTCACCTGTTACTAAAAGGGAAAATATCTGGTCGGCTGGCAGTTCGGGCCAAAGTGTAGGCCCAATTATTAAAGATGGTCAATGTTTTGTCGCCAATACTGATACGGCATTACGTTGCTATGATGCTGAAACCGGCACGGTCAACTGGAAATATCTTGCTGGTGGACCTTTGGTAAGTTTTCCTGTTATAACAGATAAATATGTGTATCAGGCTGTTACTGGCACAGCAAATAAACTGGTCTGCCTGAACGCAAAAACTGCTTCAAAAGAAGGCAATATTGTCTGGGAATTGAAAAACGGTAAACAAATTTTAGCTGAAGATGGTGAAATAAGCTATGCCGTCACTAACGACAATTATTTTGTTGTAATGAGTGCGAATACCGGTAAACAAAAACAGGTTTCTTTCCCGATGCCGGGTTTATCTGTTTTTGTTGCCAATGATGTAAACAATATGATTTATCTGGCCACCGAAAAAGGTGCTATCATCGCAATTAAACCCATGAGATAGTTTGTTTCAGATAAGTATAAAACAATCAACTTTACATTTATATTAAGGTAATAATATGCAAAATAAAATCAAAAGAGCTCTGGTTTCTGTTTCTGATAAAGCTGGCATCGTCGAATTTGCCAAAGCCCTGGCCGACATGGGTGTCGAAATTGTCAGCACCGGTGGAACCGCCAAAGCACTCAAAGCCGCTGGCGTTGATGTCATTGGTATTTCTGAAGTTACTGGCTTTCCTGAAATGATGGATGGTCGCGTCAAAACTCTCCACCCCAAAATTCATGGCGGTCTGTTGGCCTTACGTGACAATGATAATCATGTTAAAGCAATGACTGACAATGACATCACCGGTATCGAACTGGTTTGTGTCAATCTCTATCCATTTGAACAAACTGTAGCCAAACCTGATTGTACTTTCGAAGACGCTATCGAAAACATTGACATCGGCGGACCTTCGATGGTTCGCTCGGCGGCTAAAAATCACAAATTTGTCACAATAGTAACCAATCCAAATCAATACGAAACTGTCATAAACGAAATGAAAGCTAATGATGGAGCAACCTCTGTTCAAACCCGCAGCGAACTAGCCCGTCATGCTTATGCATTGACAGCCGCCTATGATTCAGCCATCAGCGCATACCTGGCCCAAAAAGCTGGTGTTCGTTTTCCTGAAAAACTTACCGTGTCACTTTCTCGTCAAAGCGAACTTCGCTATGGCGAAAACCCACACCAGCAAGCTGCCTTTTACAAACTTGCACGCAATACAGCGGAGCCTTCTGTTGCAAACGCAAAGCAACTCGAAGGTGGCAAAGCTATCAGCTTTAATAACCTTATGGACACCAACGCAGCATTTGAGCTTGTCAAAGAATTTGATGAACCTGCTGCCGTTGTCGTAAAACACATGAATCCTTGCGGTTGTGCAATCGATACCGATATCGTTGAGGCATATCGCAAGGCCTATACTGCAGATGTCACCAGCGCTTTTGGCAGCATTCTTGCCTTTAATCGCCCTGTTACTGCTGAGCTTGCTGATGCTATTTGTGAATCATATTCTCGCTGGGGCAAAGCATTAGGCGCTGGCGGTTTCTTTGCTGAAGTTATCATTGCTCCTTCATTTGAACCTGAAGCTGTCGAAATCATTCGAACCCGCAAACGCTGGGGCCGCGAAGATGCCCGTCTGCTCGAAACTGGTGAAATCGTTAAAGGTAATACCGAAACTAAAGAATATGACCTTCGCTGCTTAGTTGGCGGTATGCTTGCTGCTGACCGTGATCTTATCTCATGGGAAGCTGACCAAGTCAATGTCGTTTCCAAACGTCAGCCAACCGAAGCTGAAATGACCGACCTTAAGCTTGCATGGATTATCGCAAAACATGTCAAAAGTAATACAATTGTACTTGTCAAAGATAAAGCGGTTGTTGGTGTTGGTGCCGGACAGATGAATCGTGTGGATTCTGGTATGCTTGCTATTCGTCAGGCTGGCGAAAATGCCAAAGGGTCAGCTATGGCTTCAGATGCCTTTTTCCCATTCCCTGATAATGTCACTCAGGCGGCAAAAGCTGGTATTGCCAGTATCATTCAACCGGGTGGTTCTAAAAACGATCAGTTATCAATCGACGAAATAGACAATAACGATATGGCCATGGTCTTCACTGGCAAACGCCACTTTAGACACTAATCTATATCGATAAATTAAAAATGTTTAAAATAAGTGCGGGACAATATCTCTCCAGGTATTGTCCCGCATATTCAATTATAGCTCAAAAACGTTAAAGCTATATTTTTAATTGTATCTGATGTTTTCTTTAAGAATCATCTTCCCGCGATTTGCGGATCAGATTTACCAGTTCATCAGTTGCATCTGTTACTCGGTCCCGTCCAGCTTCAAAGCTGACAATATCACTTTTTTTATCCGGGTCGGTAATTGCCTTAAATTTTTCACTTAGTTTCATATCGCCGGGCGTCAAAAAAAACAGCATTGAAATCGCACCGCCAAAATACGCTACTAACAATCCTAAAAATTTTCCTCGTGCACTCATGTCTACCTCACTTCTTCTCTGCGAAAAAACACGATGCCAAACCTCGCCGCAGTCAAATTATTAAGCTTTCATCCCCTGAATCTAGCTATTTTTCTGGTATTTGACAATAGCAACCAGTCTGTCATATTTTATGTCGCTTTTGAATAAAAGTCTCGTTTTGTAATAGAAAACTAAAACTCAATAGCGATAACAACTTTCTCTTACATAAAACTACAATGTACTGGTCCTACAATCAAGTTTTATGGCAATAAAAACTGTCTATTTTAACTATTCTTCCCATTTGTGTATCGATTATAACGATTTTATGGACTATACTGTCATACTTCCTATATTTTTATTGAAAAAAGAAAGGTTTTATATGAAGCTAGCTGCAAGCAATCTTGAAAAAATATTCCGTCAGGCTCTAAATTATAATGATTATATTGCAACCGGTGATGCCGGGCGGTGGGATGCTGTCTATAAGGCAGTTTCTCTTTCCCCAGATCAACAAGCATTGACCAAGTCATTTACCCGTAAGATGAATATTCTGGTTATTTCCGGCACCTGGTGTGGCGATTGTGTTGAGCAGTGCCCGCTTCTGGCCCGGATCGCATCTGCCAGCGATAATATCGATCTGCGTTTTGTTGATCGTGACCAGTTCCCGCAATTACGTGATTCAATCACTGTCAACCAAGGTACTCGTGTACCAGTGGCTCTTTTTTTGGCTGAAGATTTTGAACTTTGCAGCTGCTATGGCGACCGTTCGCTTAGTCGCTACCGCATGTTAGCCCAAAAAAATATCGGTGCTGCCTGCTCGACCGGTTTATTCCTTCCCGAGCAGGACGTTCTGGCCGCAACTCTGCAGGATTGGCTCAACGAAGTTGAACGAATCCACCTTATGCTACGTCTAAGCCCCCGCCTGCGACACAAACATAAAGACTAAAATATTTTAGCCATCCATCCCGCTTGATAATTTGGTAAAAAATATAATCAGTAACGTTTTTTTACATTATTAAAAATTAAACATTGTCCAATGCCTCTAATTTGCTAAACTGGCCCGCTGTTTAATTTTAAAGGTTTATTGTGTCTGAAATCATCCAGAATAAAAAAAATTACCTTACCGCCGTTCAACGTCGCCATAGCATACGCTATCTTCTTAGTTGTGTTGCTGTTGGCTTTGTGGGAAGTGTCTGTATTTCCAGTACAGTAATATCACTGTTGGCCTTAAAGCTCGGCGCTGGTGAAATGTTTCTTGGCTGGATGACTTTTCTTTGGCTTGCCCCTCAGGTTTTTGGCATGATCACCTTGCCTCACATCGAATACAAAGGCAAAAAACGCGTTCTGTTCTTCTGGTATGCCATGTGTGCTGTTTTAGCAATGGGTTTTATGGCTATTCCTTTTTTAGCAATCTATACCTCCAAATTTTTTGTACTTGCCTATACCTTGATTATTATCGGGGCCGTTAGCATTTCCGGGGCTCTTGCCTGGACGGGATGGTTTCCTTTATTACAGGATATTGTCCCGGCCCGATTGATGGGACGATTTTTTGGCAATTTCCGAACTGGGTGGCAGATTGCCGGGCTTATCTCAACTTTGTCTCTGGCTTTTTTCATGGGTAAAGATGCGCCATGGTGGAAATTCCAGCTTATTTTTTGTATCGCCGCTTCGGCTTTTGCGATTCGGGCTTTATGCATCCTCAAAGCTCACGAAAACCCACCCCAAAAAACTTATGCTCAACGTTCTTCAATTAAAAAACTACTCGTTGAATTTATTAAAGAAAAAGCTAATTATCCTATGATTGCCTATATCGCTACCTATGCAATCGCTGTTGGCATGTGCGAACCTTTCAAAATCAAACTGCTGCGTGATCTGGGTTATTCTGACAGCTTTATTATCTATACCGCGGCTATGACCAATATTGGCGGCATTGTCTCTTTGAGATATTGGGGTCGTATAGCCGACCGCTTTGGCAACCGCTGTATACTCAGTATCACTTCTGCTTCGATGATTTTTATTACTTTAGCCTGGGTCTTTATTAATGACGCAACAGCCAACACCGCTTTTGCCAATTATTTAATTTTCGGTTTATACTTTCTGCTCAGCATTTTTAATTGTGGCAATGGCATAGTCCAGACCCGTTTTATTATGCAGACCATTCCCGTTTCCAAACAACCTCAGGTTACCCTGGTAAACCACTTGATGCTCATTTTATGGGGCATTGCTTCGGTAATTGGTGGCTTTGCTCTAAAAAGCCTTGAAGGCCTGGAACTGAACTTAGGTTTTACCAAGCTGGATAATTACCAAATGCTATTTGCTTTTGTGGCTATATTGTTTACCATTCCTCTTGCTATCCGCCACAATCTCAAAATGGATAAAGATAAAACCACTAAAGAAGTAATGGCCATCATGATGCGACCCCTCATCGGACAACTTTCAGCCCGACGATATAAAAAATAATAATTTGTGTAGCGACATGGTGCGATATAGAAGAAACAAATAAACCTCATGGGAATTTGTCCCACGAGGTTTATGCCACGGCTTATAGACCACTAAAAAAAGTCGCAAATCAGCAGTCAATTCGCCAAATATTATTAAAGCTTTCGCTTATATTTGTACTTATATCAAAGGGAACTCTGCCCTTTATCTAAGCAAGTATAACACTGATTCAGATTGCTGTCAATTAATCCACCGGAATCTCTAATAATCGTAAGTCATTATTTAACATACACTTATATTTAGTGAATAACTTGTGGAAAAGTCCCTAAACCTCTTAGCCAAAAGGGGATAGGTAAAGAAATGAAAAAAATGAAAAAAATAATCGCCATAATGAATTATTTTTTCAGGCCCAATAAAATCGTAGTATTTGCCAAAATAACAGCGACCGGCACCAGGTAGGCCCTTGGTTTATTTTTTAAAAATTTGACAAAGAGAGGATGAGCTCAATTTCACCAACCGGTCGGCCCAGGTGTTTGGCTATTTCGATTTTATCTAAACCATCTTTAGCTAATTTAACAACTTCGGCATTATCACCAGAAAGCTGAATTTTCTCCTGGGCTTTGTGAAATTGGTTGGAAATATCTGCTAATTCTCTGGAAGATTCGTTTTTAATTTGAGCAATTTTATCAGTTAAGTCTTTTACTCCATGGCTAATATCATCGCTGGTGGATTCGTTGCTTAAATTTTGCCGGTTACTTTTGTTGACATTGTTAAGCTGGGACATTTTCTGATCGGCTAAATCCAGCAAAATTTGCAATTTTGAAATTCGAGTATCTATTTGGCCATTTACCTGTCGGGAAAAGTCTGCCAATGCAGCAAATAGCTCATTTAGCTGATCTGTACTGACACTGACTTGTCGAATTTTGCGATTAACTATCTCTTCAGCGGACCCTTTAAGACGATTTTGGGACTTATTAACACGTTTTCGGGTCATTTTAAGCATTAAGTAGCTGGCTAGCACTATCAAGCCAATGATGATCGCCTGTTCGGTTGTAATGGATATGGCTGCGTCATCTTCAGCCAGTATTTTGGAAATTGTGCCCACAAAGTCGTAAGCCATCATTATTCTCCGATAAGGTTCCATATAGATAAGTAATAGAAATTAAATTATCTCTTTTCCGGGCTTTTTATCAAGAGTTAATTTTGCTATCTTAACATGAATGCAAACTGGATTGCCCACTATTGTAGGGAAACAGCATGATTTTCAGCTGAAATTGGCCAAAAAAGCTTAGGAAGTCGATTATAAAGATACAAAAACCGTCGAAAAAAGACCAAAATAAACTCAAAAATTGATAATTAGCTATTGAGGTCATATACTATTTTGGTAATGGTGAAGTGATAGCAAAAAAAATGGACGCAATTTTGAAAAATCAAGAACTAACAGACCAACAGCTTTTAGGTAATTTTATAGCCGGAGACAAGCAAGCTTTTACCTTACTTATCAAACGGTATGAGCAGAGTCTGTACAATTATCTTGTTCGATTTCTGGGAAAGGTTTCACTTGCAGAAGAAACATTTCAGGAAACATTCCTGCAGGTCCATCTCTCAGCTACCAAATTTGACCTGAATCGGCCATTTAAGCCCTGGTTATATACTATTGCTTCCAATAAAGCTCGTGACCTTATGCGTTCGCAAGCCCGTAAGCCATCGATTAATTTGACCACTCAGGACAATGAGGACACTGTTGATTTATGGAGTTCATTACTGCAGGATGACGCCACCCCTGACACTATTTATGACCAGAAACAGCAGGAATTGCTGGTAAAGAAAATTATCGCCGAGATGCCAGAAACGCCCCGGCAGATATTAATAATGGCCTACTATAGCCAACTATCATATAAAGAGATGGCCGAAGCACTAGAAATCCCGCTTGGGACAGTAAAATCACGGTTGCATTCTGCGGTAGCCAATTTTGCCCAGAGGTACAAGCAATTGCAACAGAAAGAAAAAGAATAAATTTTTTTGATTTTGCGAACATGCGATATTGCAAAGCGTAAAAATATTGAAAGACAATTTCTTTTGTGAAATATAGCCATTCGGCAGCTTTTTTAGTCGAATCTTGATGATAAAGTGACCAACAATATGAATTATGATGAAAATGATGTACTATCCAGCCTCTTGCAGAAGCATTTTGGCCTGAAAGATCCCGATGTTCAGAGTGATCTTGACCCCGAGCTTATTACTGATAGTCAAATACAACAAGTAGATAAAAAACTCCAGGAAGTTCTTGAGCCTTTGAAATCCTGGCCAGATGAACCAAGCGATAATTTAACCCGGCGCACACTTGATTTTATCGAAGCTCGCAGCGCAGTAACTGCCGGGGGAAATACTAAAAAAGTTAAGGTCAACGATTTTGAGACATCTACTACTTCTCAGTTGTTTTGGCTATTAACGAATTTTCGTGATCTGATTGCGGTTGCCGCCTGCGTGGCGGTATTGTTTCTGGTAAGTAAGCCAACGCTAAACGAAGCCAAACAACGAGCCTGGCAGCAGGAATGTTCATGGAAGTTATATCAGGCCGGTCAGGGATTTGAATCTTATTCCCAAGACAACAATGGTTATTTGTTTGATAATAAAGTCCAATCGGCATTTTCGCCAGCGATACAGGATATGCGGGCCAAAGATTATATACAAGCGGGCACATTATTATGCCCGGCGGTTAGTCATGATACAACGGCGATGGACTCGGATTTCAGTTTCAGATTGGCTTCGGATAAATCGCATTTACGATGGGGCAATGCCAATCAGGTATTGGCCGCGGATAAGAATCCTATTTTCCAGAGATTTATTATCAATGACTTAAATGAACTTGATCTGAATAATATACCTGATTTACGCAAGATTAATTCGCTGAACCACAAAGCTCGTGGGCAGAATTTATTGTTTAATGATGGATCGGTTGTTTATTCTGAGACTCGCAATGTCGGAACGGCTCAGGATGATATTTATACCATACAGGGTACTGATAAATATCGCAGAGACCAGATGCCCGTGCCTAAGGATGTATTTATTTCCTATTGATAGAACACGCAATTTTTGATTTTCATATTCCAAACCTCCTTTGGACTCAGGCCCTCTGTTTAATAGCAGAGGGTTTTTTATTTTTCGATTGATAAGTTGTGTTGTAGTGAACGATTAAAGGCTAGCAGGACAATGAGATGTGGTGTTGATTTAGCTATCTTTTAAAACGGAAATCTTGATAGTATAAGTTTTACATGGTAAAATTATTAGCATCAAGAAGCTAGAGTATGTTTGTATAAACATTTATAAGAAGTATTTCATATTAATCCTACATATATTGAACAAAAGCAGGCAGGCAATGGCAAAATTAAAATGTATCATTATTGTATCATTAGCACTAGCATTTCTTAGCGTTTCCAGTGTTTACGCAAAAAACAACATTATCAAATCAGTATTAACCGACAACGGCCAAGCCCTCATCAATCCGGATATGGGTTGGACAATGCATTATTATTCCAACATAATAACAAATTATGGATCAAGGCTTGAACCTTCCGATACACTGGATGATTTCCCGGGTCTGTCAACTGTATACTTACGTGTCCCATGGGCATTTATAGAACCAGAAGAAGGAAATTACAACTGGTCTCTAATTGACACCCCTGCTCAGCGTTGGATAGACAAAGGAAAACGTATAGCAATTCGTATCACTACTTCAGAAAACTGGATGCGTTATGCAACACCGGAATGGGTAAAAGAAGCTGGTGCAAAGGGTTACTTCTACCAATATGGTCAGGGGAGAAAAGAAGCAGGGACTTCATGGGATCCTGACTTCAATGATCCTATCTATATCAAGAAACTGGATACATTCCTTGGAAATATGGCTAAGCGTTACGATAATAATCCAAATGTAGCATTCATTGATATCGGCACATTCGGCCTATGGGGCGAAGGACACACTCATGCAAGCAGTCAGACCCCGGATGATATTCTGTATAGCACACAGAAAAGACATATCGATCTACACCTCAAATATTTCAAAAACACCCTGCTTTGTATAAGTGATGACTTCGTGGGTCATAATAAACCGGGCCATAGCTTTCCCATTACAGACTATGCCCTGGAAAAAGGTATAACCCTCCGGGATGACAGCATTATGGTTCAGCCACCGCCAAACAGCTGGTATCATGCAGATCTGGCAGGGAGTTTCTGGCCCAAGTATCCCGTAATTCTTGAACATGAACACTATGGAAGCTCTCTGAAAAGAAAAGCATGGAGCAAGGAGCTTTGGCTTCAAGCAGTAGAAGATTATCACGCCAGCTATATGTCAATTCACTGGTGGCCACGGATACTCTTGAATGAAAACAAGGATGCAATAGAACAGATAAACCGTCGCCTGGGGTATCGTATCTGCATAAAAGAAGTATCCTGGCCTGAAACAATAAAAATTGGAAGCACGTTTGAAATAAAAACGACATTAGAAAATGCTGGGGTCGCACCATGTTATCCTGGAGGGTATATAACCTTTACAATTAAAGACGAAAAACAGGGGATAGTTTCTGTACATACAAATGATAGTTTTGATGTTAAGAAGTTGCATCCAAAGGCCCGAGGGAAAGAAAAAACAGAAACAGTGATTACAAAAATAAATATAGCCCCGGAATTTAAGCAGAACTTTAAAAGAAATGTAAAGCCAGGTAAGTATGATTTGTATATTTCAGTTGGGAAGTTGGATGCTACGCCGATAATACAGATGCCACATGATGAAATTGATAATAATAAACGATATTATCTGGGCAAGATAAACCTGCAGCCACGATAATATTTCTATTTTACCGGGCGATGGCTAACCCCCAACCCCATTGTCTAGGTAAAAATTTGAGAGTTTTTGGGTGGGTTTATTTCTGTTGCTACAAGCACGAAAGAAGCCCTTAGCGTTACTTCAATGGGAGCAGCAACAGGCGTTTTATGGTCCATCAGGTCATGCATCCAATGTACTGATGGATTATATCGAATTGTCAGTATCGCTCAGCCCCATATCAAGCCAATCGTTCATGGCAAAGCCAGAACTAAAGTTGAGTTTGACGCGAAAGTTTATATTATTCTGGTCGATGACGTTTATCATTGCGATACGATTAACTTTGATAGTTATAATGAATCAACCGAGCTGATCGATCAAATTAAAAGTTATAAAAAACAGCAAGGCTACTATCTTGAATCTGTCCATGCTGACCAGATTTATCGCATCAGCAAAAATCGGAAATTTTGTCAAGAGAATGATATTAGATTGTCAGGACCATTTATTACGATATTGAGCAAGTCCTTCTTGCGCTGATATTCTTTTGACAATACGGAAAAGACAATCCTGGTCTCTCGGCATAGGCATGACAGCTATAGGGTGGAGCGAAACTGTTCCTGTTAAAATACTTGAGAACTTAGTCTCAAGACAACTCATGCAATCCATAATTACAGAAGTGCAGGCTATTACTGTCTAACATATCTTCCAATAGCAATATATGTTCTGACTGATAATAAAAAATAGAAATCTTGATAGTTCAAGTTGAATTTGGTAAAATTATTAGAATCGAACGGATAGAATATTGTTTTGAACAGTTAAATAGTAAATCAAACATAGGAGTATTTTTTATAATGAAATCATTAAATTTTAAGTTTTCTGGATTAACAGCAATTCGAGCTGCTTTAGTGTTTATGGCTATGGTTATTTTAGCCGGTGGCTGTGAAAAAAAAGAAGATACGGTAATAGATAATCAAGATAGCAGTGTCGAGGTTGCCCCGAAGGTCAACTCTGAAAATAGTGATCCTGTTGTCTGCGAAGTGCCGGTTGAAGAAGAACTGCCATGCGGTGATGATATGAAGGCAGCAGATGAGCCGACAATTGCCAAAGTTGGCGTCCCAGTCGAGGGAAAGAAACCAAAGGAGTTATGGGCCAGATCTATACTCTGGGAAAAGGCTCCTAAGTTTGTTGTTGAGAAGTGGCTAACCGAAGAGCCTAGCTTGAAAGGTAAATTTCTACTAATTGAGTTCTGGGCAACATGGTGCGGACCATGCAGGAGGACAGTGCCAAAATTGAACTCTATCCACGAAAAGTTTGGGGACAAGATGATAGTCATCGGCGTATCCGATGAGCCCGAAGATGATATTATGAAATTTGCAGAGGGCAAGATTGAATATTACCATGCCATGGATACACAAAAAAGGATGAAGAGTGAGCTGAGGGTTATCGGTATACCTCATGTTATCATTGTTGAACCCGGGGGGTATGTTATATGGGAGGGATTCCCACTGCTTAAGGATTATGAGTTGACCGAAGAAAAGATCGAAAAGATTTTAGAGATTGGAAAGGATGATATTTTCTAATGTGACATCTGGTCCCAAAATAAAAGAACTGGGTCCTTGTTATTTATGAGCAAACATTCACAAAAAACAGAATTTATACTTCTAAATTCATGCACAGCTAAGACGGAATAATAGGCGGCGTGAACTATAAAGGTTAATAGAGAAACTATATACTATTTTAAGGGTAATAATCTATGAAAAAGCAAATGGCGAATCTTCAATTACACAGTCAACTGATAATTACCGTCATATTCCTCTTGCTGATCTTACTGACAACAGGTTGTTCGACTAAGTGGAAATATTATAATGCAAAACCCACCTTTGTTGATGGCCAGGCTCAGATAGTCGATGGGTTCAAAGATCCCGAACACTGGATACGTCACGACCTTTGGGTTCTAACTGAATTCGATTCAGATGGCGATGGCAAACTCGACCGTGTCCATGTTGACGTCACCCGTCCAGAACAAACAGACACCGCTGATCTGAAACTGCCGGTTATTTATATCTCTAGTCCATACTTTGGTGGCACCAGCAGCCCCGTAGATGACTATTTCTGGGATGTCAGACACGAAATTGGTGAAACTCCCCCCAAGCGAGCCGATGCTGGTCCCATAAAACTAAAGTCTAATCGTCCAATCATATCCAATGGCCATATTAACACATGGGTTCCCCGTGGCTATGTGGTTGTACATTCATCTTCCCCCGGCACCGGGCTGTCGCAAGGATGCCCAACCTGTGGCGGCATAAACGAATCGCTCGCACCAAAAGCGGTTATTGACTGGCTAAATGGACGTGCACCCGGGTATACTTCCCCTGATGGAGACCAGGAGGTCTTGGCATACTGGTCCACCGGAAAAGTTGGAATGACAGGCACCTCTTACAATGGTACGCTCGCTCTTGCTGCAGCTACCACAGGCGTTGATGGCCTTGAAGCGATCATCCCGGTAGCACCAAATACATCATACTACCTTTACTACCGTTCTAACGGCCTGGTCCGTTCACCGGGAGGATACTTGGGCGAAGACATTGATGTTTTGTACGACTTTATCCACAGCGGAAATGATGAACGTCGCGATTACTGTGATTGCAATATTCGTGAAAAAGAATTTGCTCAAAACCGAGACCGTGAAAATGGCGACTATAATG
The DNA here is from genome assembly GCA_016342495.1 of Phycisphaerae bacterium. Taxonomy (GTDB): domain Bacteria; phylum Planctomycetota; class Phycisphaerae; order Sedimentisphaerales; family SM23-30; genus JAEIOG01. Next base: position 2,454 of record JAEIOG010000066.1, on the reverse strand, counting down.
ATTTCTGGGCCAGCCGAGACTATCTTAACCATATGGAACCATTTAAGGCCGCCTTACTTATGTCCCATGGCTTTAACGACTGGAATGTAATGCCCGAACACAGCAATCGGATATATCAGGCAGCCAGGGAAAAAGGCCTTTCCGTCCAACTCTATTATCACCAGGGAGGTCACGGTGGTCCTCCACCCGTTAAGATGATGAACAAATGGTTCACCCGATATCTCCATGGCATAGATAATAACGTCGAGAATGACCAGCGAGTTTGGATTGTTCGAGAGAATGACAACAGAGAGAAACCTACCTCCTACCCAGATTATCCTAACCCAGAGGCAGAGTCCGTTACATTCCATCTTTTGGCAGGAGCACCAGAGTCTGGCAAGCTTTCTGTTACTGAAACTTCGGGGCAGGGCACTGAAAAAATTGTTGATAATTTTTCATTCGATGGTGCTACTCTTGCTCAAGCTGAGTGGACAAACCATCGACTAATGTTTACTACTGCCGAATTGACCAAACCGCTGCATCTTTCTGGAACTGCAAGCATAACCATTAGACTTGCCAGCAACAAACCTGTAGCCAACCTGTCAGTCTGGTTGGTTTCATTGCCTTGGAACAAATCCAACAAGGCAAAGATAACTGACAATATCATTACCCGTGGCTGGGCAGATATCAGGAATCGGAATTCCCTGTCAGAAAATGAGCCAATCGAACCGGGCCAATTTTATGAAATGACTTTCGAATTACAGCCTGATGATCAGATTATCCCCACTAAGCAGCAGATTGGTTTGATGATCTTCTCAAGTGATCGCGATTTCACATTGCATCCCGACCCAGGAACAGAATTGACGATAGATATTGACGCTACATCGCTAACCTTACCAATCGTCGGAGGCACCAAAGCATTTACTAAAGCAACTGAACCAAAAAAAGACAAGGAGAAGGATACTGATCCAGCCAAAGCTTCATCAGAAAAATAGTTTATTGGCCTTCCTAGAAGTTATTTCAAAACTAAAAACATTTGTAGCATTTCAGCCATATTCAGCTTCCTGCTTGTAGTTCAATATGGTTCGGCTGAGTAACAAACCTTATTTCTTGCCAATCATCGCTGGTTGCTTCAGATCGCTAAAATGTTTATATTTGATTGAGTCATTCTTTGTAAATCGCCGTTGCTATTAATTCCAAATACGACGAGTTCTGAAACTTATGATATTCCATACTTCAATTTCAATAAAAGAGAAATATATGAAAATAGAACCTAAACATGTGATTCCAACTGTAATAAGATATACTTTTTCTGCGATTATCTGTTCCTTCACCATGACGCTTCCGTTAAGTGCCAAAGACCAGCCTCAATGGGGGCAACAATGCCGCAATATGGTTTCTTTCGAAACCAATATCCCTGCAAGTTTCAACCCTGAAACAGGCTTAAATATCAAATGGCAAGTTCCTTTAGGTACTCAGAGCTATTCAACCCCTGTCATATCTAATGGGAAAATATTTATTGGTACTAATAATGACAAACCTCGCGATCCACGCCATAAGGGCGACCGAGGTATTCTTCTTTGCCTAGACGAAACCGATGGTTCGCTTCTCTGGCAACTTGTAACCCCAAAGCTTCAAGGAGATGCTTATCTCGATTGGCCCAAAGCCGGTATATGTTCATCAGCCACCGTCGATGGTGACCGCGTTTATGTTGTTGGCAATCGTGCCGAGATATTTTGTCTGGATATTAATGGCCAATACAATGGCAATGACGGTCCCTTCAAAACGGAAGGAGAAATGATGGTATTGCCTGGCAACGAACCAATAGAAACTACTAAACTGGATGCAGATGTAATCTGGTCACTTGACATGAAAACCGCGCCGATTAATATGTATCCTCACGATTCCGCTCATAGTTCCATACTTGTAGACGGTGATCTTCTCTATCTCAATACGGGTAACGGAGTGGATAATACACATAAAAAGATAAGGCGTCCTGATGCCCCCAGCCTCATTGTTGTAGATAAAAATACTGGAAAACTTGTCGCTAAGGATGATGAACGGATAGGACTCAAAATTGTTCACTCTACCTGGGCATCACCTTCTCTATCAAACGGTAACGTCCAAAAACAGATTATATTTGGTGGCGGCAATGGCATTTGTTATGGATTTCAGGTACCAAGTCCTCTTCCTCAGAAACAGTCTGCCCAAAACCTCAAACGTCTATGGTATTTCAACTGCGACATTAATGCCCCCAAAGATGACCCACACAACTATATGCGTAATCGAAAAGTCAGTGCCCTCTGTGCCAGAATGGGTGAGACAATTCCTTGTCATTAATTAGACTTGAGGGCGAGGATATATTTATTATGATAGAGGACATGAAAACAACAAAGAACGTAACCGTTCACAGCAATGATTGGTATTGTTGATTTGTCCAGTGAGCGTGAAGGGAATCATGGATAAATTCAAAAA
>JAEIOG010000065.1 GCA_016342495.1 Phycisphaerae bacterium | reverse complement strand
TGCATTCAGCCCCCATATCTTCAATCTGGCGAGCCAGAGCAAAACCCAGACAACCAGATTCATAACAACAAATTACCGGCCCATTACTGTTTTTTTTGATTTTTTTTATAGCTTTTTTGATGTCTCTTACGGTATTATTAAGAGTGAATTCTGTTATTGGCTTGTCCAGCCCGGCGGCCTTAAAGGCTACTGCATGCTGCTTTTTGTGGACATCCATAGCTACGTAAGTTGTAATATTATTGGTAGACATTATACGGCTCCTTGATTTGTGACGGCTCTGTTTCGAGCAATCGATTTAATCCACGCTGCAAAGACACTACGCTTAGCTAACTTTGTGATAATATATCACAAATTCTCTCGCAAGTCTTGGAGTCGTTCCATATTGTCTGCCGGGCTGATATTAATAACAGGAATTATTTAAACGCAAAAGGCAGGTTGAACCTGCACACAGCTTACATAAGGGTCACTGATTGGTGAATACTTCCGGCGTCGTTGCCGCCTACATCGGGCTGAATATCTGACGGGCGGACAAAAGTTAAGAGGCATAATTGATATCAAGACTCTTTGCGGCTTTAGCGTCTCTTGCGTTAATAATTCATCTTCTGATTCTGAATCCGCGAGCAATCCGTTTTAATCAGCCCTGATCCGTGACTAATTCTTTTGAATCTGTTTTTTCTGAAACCGGCAGTGCCGGTCTGTGACTAATTATTATATTATCTTGGCCACTATTGTGGTTAGCAATATCTTTTTATCCCGGTCTTTCAGACCTTAATTATTTTTGGCCCATTGGTAACCCAGGGCGTTGCCCCGGGCTAAGTTATACTGGCCCTTTGGGCCGGTGCCAAAGGCATGGCTCGACCTTTCAAATGAAAAGGAACGCCAATATTCTTAAAAACATCTGTTCCCCGCCCGTCCGACAACCAGCTAAGTAGGACAAGCATCTTGCTTGTCATTAAATTCCAACCAGCGCGACAATGAAACTAATGTCAAGCAGGATGCTCGACCTACTTAATAACATCTGCTGCTAAGCGCAGGGCTCAATTGCTCAAGTTCATTTAGAAACTGCCGCTTGGCGCTGGTCGCTGGCTACTAGGCGTAGGGCCTACTTTTCGTCGGATTGAATTTAATAACACCTATCTCACACATCAGACATCTGCCCCGATGCAGGCGGCAACGACGCCGGAAGGATCCACCAACCAATGATCCTTATGTAAGCCGGGTGCAGGCTCAGCCTGCAGTGTCCAGCTTCAAGCTGGGGGTTGACTTTTGGTGTTAATGATAATATGATTGAGGCAGTTTACATTAGATATCTATTGAAGGAACCCCGATTAATGGCAGAGGTAAAATGGACACCGCAGCAGCTTTTAGCTATCGAAACCATCGATAGTGATGTTTTACTGACCGCTTCGGCCGGTTCAGGTAAGACTGCGGTCTTATCAGAACGGTTTTTGTATCTGCTGACCGGTAGTGAAAAGCCCTGTAATGTCGATCAGCTGCTGGTTATGACCTATACCGAAGCGGCGGTTGCCGAGATGCGGGGCCGGATCGGCCGGAAGTTAAGCGAATATCTCAAGAGTCATCCCGGCGATAATCATATTCGGCGTCAGCTGGTTTTGCTGGATAAGGCTTCGATTTCGACGGTGCACGCCTTTTGCCGATCGGTCTTGAGCGAGTTTTTCTATAAGCTGGACATTTCGCCTGACTTTGACATGCTCAGCGAAAGCGATTCGGCTAATATTAAAAATCGTATCGCCGGTGAGATTTTACAGGAATATTTCGATGAAATGGGCAATTACAGCGAAGATAATGTCTTTACCCGTTTCCTTGTCAATTATAAAAAAGGATTATCCGATAGATCGCTGGTACATCTTATTATCCGTTTGCACAATTATCTCGATACCCTCGACAGCCACGACCGCTGGCTGGGCAGCTGGAAAAATGAGCTTGAGCTGATATGCGATAATGTACATGCCAGCCAAACCGTAAAATTTCAGAAGCAAATGCTGCAAATGGGTTTGGACCGGGTACTGGACCGTTTTGACCATATCCGTAATGTTGTCCTTGGCGATGATGGGCTGGAGAAATATGTTGACTATATCGATTCTCAGGCGGTACCGGTTCTGCAGGATCTGCGTGACGCCCTTGACAAAAAAGATCTCCCTGCGGCCTTAAAGCTCGTGCGGGATATACCTACTCTGGCGGCGGTGGGCAGAAAGAAAGTCACAACTGAAAATGAAATGACTTTAGATGCGGTAAAAGCTGCGGTTAAAAAAGCCCAGGATGATTATAAAGCAACAACCGCCGCTTTCAGTTGCGACCCGGCCGACACCGCCGGGCAAATTAACAGTTTTGGCCCGCATGTGAATCTGCTACTGGATATGCATGCGGAATTCTATCGACGTTACCAGCAGGCAAAACGTCAGATGAACGCTTTGGATTTTGGCGATCTGGAACATAAATGTCTTGATTTGCTTTTAGACAATGATTCGCCCAGCGCGGTAGCTGTCGAAGTTGTCAGTCGCTACCGGCATTTCTTAATTGATGAATATCAGGATATATCTCCGGTACAGGAAGCTATTATCCAGACACTAAAACGGGCTTCAATGCAAACGGGCCACCCTGCCTATAATTTTATGGTAGGCGATATCAAACAGAGTATCTATGGCTTCCGTCAGGCCGACCCACAGATTTTCCTGGATAAGTTTAACAGTTTTACGCCCACTGATAAACCCGACAGCGAAGCTGAGCAAAAACGAATTGATCTGAATATGAATTTCCGGTCCAGAAGGCATATTGTCGATTCGGTTAATTATATTTTTGACCGGTGCATGACTCATGGGTTTTCAGGGCTGGACTATCGGGCTGATGGGCAACTGGCCTTTGGGGCTGATTATTATGAACCCTGCGATCCGGTTGCCACGGAACTGCATTTAATCGAGCAGAATTTCGATGCCGATGATGACAGTGAAAACTTAGATAAAATCCGGCGTGAGGCATTTATTATCGGTAAACGGATATTAAAGATGATTGGGCAGGGTCAGGGGGAATTTCAGGTTTATGACCCTGAACAGCAAGGCAGCCGCGATGTCGAATTTCGTGATATTGTTTTACTGTTGCGTTCGACCAGCACAAAGGCCAGAATTTTTCTGGAGATTTTCCGCAAGCTGGGTATCCCGGCCCATGCCGACCTTAAAGGTGGTTTCTTTGAAAGCACTGAAATCCGGGATATGCTGGCTTATTTAACCATTCTGGATAATCCATGTAATGATATCGCGATAGCAGCGGTTTTACGCGGGCCACTGATGGCTCTGAATGAATCGCAACTAACTGAGATTCGCTTGTTCAGCCCGGAAGAGCAATATTATGAGGCTATAGTTAAATACAGTCAGGATGGCCCCGATGAAAAACTGCAAAAAATGCTAACGGATTTCCTAAAAGACCTTAATCAGCAGCGAACCGCCGTTCGTCGCGGGCCTCTGTCAAAAGTGATATGGGAAATTTATCAAAAGCATGAACTATTAGCTTATGTAACCGGCTTATCTGATGGCTATGGGCGTTATCGCAATTTGATTTATTTTTATGACCTGGCGCGACAATATGATGCCAAAGGACACAGCAATGACAGTAGTTCCGGGATCATGGGTTTTCTCGGTCACATCGGCCATACCAGTGAGACATCTGGCGATCTTAGCCCCGCTGCTGCGATCACCGAAGCTGATAATGTTGTTAAAATCATGAGTATACACAAGAGTAAAGGGCTGGAATTTCCGGTGGTCTTTATCGCTAATCTTGACACCAGGTTTAATCTAAGCGATGGCAGCGGTGATTTTCTCTTTGACCGGCCTGAATTTTGTGCTATCGGCGCAAAATTTAATGATGATGAAGACAATAGCGTAAAAACTGTTTCTCATAATGTGGTAGCGACCAATATTCTCCAACGGCAATTAGCCGAAGAAATGCGTATCTATTATGTTGCAATGACTCGCGTGCGGGAAAGACTGATACTCAGTGCTTCGACACGGCTGGATAAGTTACGGCAGAATTGGCAGCTCTGGCGTTATCAAGGCGACAGAGCCCTGCCCGACAGCCATCTGTCAACAGTCTCTAATGCTCTTGACTGGATAGGACCTGCTATCACCTCACATAAAGATTGCCAGGATTTCCTTGGCCCTTGCGACCGTGCGGTCAGAGGGGATAGTCAATGCCATTTCAATATAATCACTCATGATAACGATGCTTTGACGGAAATGCTCCGAGGAGTTAAATTAACCACCGGCCAAACCGACAGTCCGGCCGACATAATGAAAATCTTAACTGATAATATCCCGGCTGAAATGCCCGTTGGGGTAGCTGAACTGGAGAAAAGGCTTAACTGGCAATATCCCGATATGGTATTCTCACAGAAACCGGCTCGTTCAGGCGTAACGGAATTAAAAAATGAAATAGCCGCCCCGGTCGAACTGACTTTCGATAATGAATCAGTTTCTGATATTTCAATCGTGGGTGATATAAACAATGCCAGACATTTCAAAACAAATAATGACCGGTCAATCAGTGCCGCAGATAAAGGAACGCTGGTGCATTTATTTATGCAGCATCTTGACCTTAATGGCAAACTTAACTGTGATGATTTAACTAATCAGCTTAATGAATTAGTTGCCCGGGATATTTTCACTGAAAAACAAGCCCAGGCTATCAATATCGAAGCTATCGAACATTTCTTCAAATCTGAAATCGGTAAATTAATCCTGGATAATCGCCAATACCTCCATCGGGAATGGGCCTTTACCATCGCTATCTCCGCTGGCGAAATATGGAATGAAATCGACAGCAAAGACAAGCATAAAGTTATCGTCCGTGGAATCGTTGACTGTATGATTGACTGCCCTGACGGAGCAATAATCATTGACTATAAAACCGATAATATCGGCATTGATATGGTAGACCAACGGGCAAAGGATTATAAGCCCCAGATACAGCTATATGCTCAGGCGGTAAGCCAGATTCTCAATAAAAAAACAAGCAAAGCCTACCTGTGCTTTTTGGCTCCGGCAATAACCGCTGAGGTTAAACTGGACTAAAAAAATTGACAAAAAAAACCATCGGCTTTGAATATAACCGATGGGGATAATTTATTCTTTCCAATATTCCAATTTATCATTTTTCCAATGTTTGATTCGCTTGAAATATTCTTCGCGATCTCTTTGGAAATTCGGCGAAGTCTCATGATCGTGGCATTGCTGGCATCTGGTAAAGACGACCTTGTAATCTTCTAAAGGATTTTTATTGTGCTGAGTTCCCGGGCCATGGCACATTTCACAGCCAACCCCGGCTAAGTCAGGAGTCTTCTCCATAGAACGATAACCCGAAACATAATTCATGCCAACGCTATGGCACTGGACACAAGAAGGGTCATATTGCCGATTAACATTTTTCCGTTCTAAGGTCTCCATTGCCTTGGCATGTTTGAGGGTCTTCCATACTTTGATTACTTCCTCATGGCCATGACAGTCGGCATTGCTGCCACAACTGCTATTACCGGCAAATGGATTATCAGCATTTTTCAAAGGCATACGAATAATTGCCTTTTCATCTTCGATTATTTTTTCCATTTCCATACTGATCTGATAATCATCGATAAAAGTCAATACATTCGGGTCACGTGGAAAATAAGCATCAATATCAACAACGCTGAATTTATAAGCATTGCTGTCTTCGATATCACTGGCGGCAATATCCAGTCTTGCGATATATTTGCCCATGTGACCAGTTGTTATTACCGCCGGGAAGCTACTGACCTTTTCCGGTTGATCGGTTGAACCTTTAGTTGCGATAATATCGATTGCAGTGATTTCCTTTAGCGATTCAATGACCTCTTCGTTGTCGCTAGGCACCATGACAATAATAAGTTTTTCATTTGCAGATTCAGAATCTATCCCATTAGCGTCCAAAGTTGCAATAACAGCCTTTTTCGGATCACTAAGTTTGAGCTTGTCAGCAATGAACTTATCATATTTAAGGGTGGCCGGGTCATTAACCGCCATCACCACACAATCAAGAGTAGCTCCCTTATGATTAATTTTTTTGGAGATATGGTCAACCGCAGGATATAGCTCACGCTGATCTTTGTCCATATTAGTACAAAGAATCGTTGGTAGATCTGCCGGGTCCATACCCAGCTCTTCAACTAGTTTGATAAGCTCAATGCCGGTAAGTGAGACAGCATCATAATTGAGATATTTCATGCTCTGCATAAATGCTAAAAGCTTCAGCAGTGAAGGTCTGCTGGTATCTTCAATAATAGGGCCGGTTTCTAATAATAAACCATCGGCAGAACCGGGCACAAGCATCTTTATTGTTCTGGTGCGACGGTCAATGCCACCGAGTTGCCTGTCGGTACAGCCACAAGGTTCAATTCTGCCCTGCCAATCACCGGAAAACAGGATACAAAACCCTTTAACCGGCTTAGGTGGCGTGAACAAAGTTTTTTCCCGCCAGGTCACTTTACCAGCGCCAATACAAACGGTTATCATCACTGCGGCAATCGCAATGACAACAAATATTGAAGTTAATCGCATATAAGCGACTTTATTTTTGAGATTAAACATATTATGGCCTATCAGTGCTGCTTACTTTTTGATTTTACCCCAGATATAAACACTTTGCTGGTCATCGGGGTGATCTTTTAGTTCAACCACCATGGTATCGCCTATGCGGGTACTTGAATAATTATCAGGTACAGTCAGTGTAGCTTCGATTTCATAGCCATCAATCGTTTTGGTTTGACCAAGGACATTGATCCTGTCTTGCTTGCTGGTTATCCCTGCAAGTTCAAAATCTTCTTTGAAGCTGGAAATAATCTTGATCTTAAATGGCTTTGACTCTTTTTCAATATAGCCAGTTATCATCTTGGTAGATGGCTGGGCATTGAAAGGAGTAGTCGAATAAAATGGTATTGATACGATTTTAATCTTTGGATGATCAATATCAAATGACACCAAACCAGAAGTATTCGCACGCAGCAAATCCGGATTAGCGGTCAATGTAACAACATGCTCAATAGCACGGGCTGACTTGTCATATTCACAAGTAACAGTCTTGCTGGCAGGGGAATCGGCTTTAGCGGCAATAGCATTAGGTTTGCACTGGAAATTTGTAATGCGGAATTTATTTTCATCCGTAGATTTAATTGTCACATTAACTTTATTATTTTCAGATTGACGAATTTCAAACCTGAGATTTGTCGGTGAATAATCCAGCACCTTTTTAATTGTCGCTATATAAGGAACTCTCGTAGAATAAATCTTACCAAGTTTATGGGTTTCAAGAGTTATTTTGCTACTGGGTGCCGCTTTGGCTTCCGGGGTATCATAATTAAATAATATTGACACGCTTGCTTTAGGAGCAATGACAGTGCCTATTTGTTTTGGGTCTTTTATTGTACCACCCTTACCTGGCTGAATATTTGCAACAACCAGGGTATCATCAATGAGATTAGTAATACGTAAATAGCCATTGACCAGTTGGGCCTTGGCGTTTGTTGTACTGGCAGAGTTATGCTCAACATCTACTGATATAACTTCAGTATCGGTTCCAGTAACAATTGCTGTCTGAACAGTAACATACTTGGTGGCTTTGCCAGGAACGGGCTTGGTTTTATATCTGAATTTAAGCTCTTCGCTATGGCCGGGAGCAAAAACTTTCCCTACCAGTTTTTTATCAACTAAGGTACAGCCACAACCGGTGGCAATATTGGTTATTTTTATATAATTATCAGTTTTATTTATAAGTTGCAACTTACCGTCAAGAGAAGCATTGGGCTCAACGGTGCCAAATTCTATCTTGCCCGGTTCTACATACAAAACAGCATCTTTGTCAACTTCAGTCGTATCAACAACAACTTCAGATTCTTCTTCGTCATCAACTTCAACTACCGACTGATCCTCCATCTGGTTTTCTTGTGGGGTTTCCACTAACGGGCCGGCCTTTGGCCCACAGCCTTGAAGAGCCAGTGACAAAATCATTACAATAGTCAAAAATACATTCGCCTTTTTCATTTATTAACTCCATAGAAATATCAATGATGCCGCTAGGCAATAAAATTATTCATGCTGATATTATACAAAAATGACTTTAAGAAACCATAAAATCTTACACGTTATGCTAAATAAGTTCTCAAACAGAAATATCAATATTGATTCAAGCTAAAGATTAAAAAATTTCCATAAAATCCAAAGACAACAACAATAAAGCTTTGACTAACATAAACCTTTTAATAACAACATTTTATATACAAAACGCTGAGTTTCATTCTCTTATTCATTTTCATACAATTCTGACAATATACCCAAAAATTCCAATACTGTAGTATCGGCAATATGCAAAGGCATAATTAGCAACTATGGTAATACCTCCACAGAAATCCCAGATTTTAAAACGATAATCCTACTTTGTTTAATATGATTCCCAAAAAAAAGAAAACACTTGTTTTATGCCAGTAATTCACTAAAATACTGTGCTTATGGAGAGATGTCCGAGTGGCTGAAGGAGCTGGTTTCGAAAACCAGTGTACGGGCAACTGTACCGGGGGTTCGAATCCCCCTCTCTCCGTTTATTAAAACCCATTTTTTAATTAAAAAAGCGGTCTTTATGTTCAATTCCCAATCTCCGAAACCACAATATCATAATTTATTGTTGACTTTTGGTTTTTTTTTTGTAAGATATTGTCACTGAGTGGTTTATGATCACAATAATGCCATTTTGGTTGGCCCTAAGAGCTGACAACTAATTGGTTCTGATCTACTCAGCAGGCTTAAGTATTTTATTAAGCAACACTTAAGCCGCGCACTTCCCTTGCACTTTCTGTATTGCTATGCGCAAAATTATTAATTGTTGATTTGACGTATGTTATAAGTTATAAATATGCTTGCCAGATGTGTATACTTAGATATCTGGCTCAAATTTTTGCTGGCCAATTTTAACCACCAGCGAAACATTTTACATAAGAATTATTTTCACAGGAGTAATATAGTGACCGCTGACCTTAAAACCGTATATGCCGCTTTCGACCAACATGGCGATTTTATTAATGGTGAGCCGTTTGGCAATGGCCATATTAATGATACCTACCTGATAACCTGCAATAAAGATGGTCAGAAAATCAAATATGTCATGCAGCGTATCAACCACAACATTTTCAAGCAGCCCGAAGGCTTAATGCAGAATTATGTCATGGTAACTGAACACATTCGCAAAAAACTTCAATCTGCCGGCTGTAAAGACCTGGATCACAATAGTCTACAAGTATTTAATACTAATGACAACAAATGCCTTTACAAAGACCCTGACGGCAATTACTGGCGAATAATTAACCTGGTAGATAATGCCCACACCGTCGATATGGTAGAAAAACCCGAACAAGCCTATCAAGCAGGCCTGACATTTGGCAAATTTCAATCACTGCTAAGCGACCTGCCAGGCGATAAGCTATTTGAAACTATCCCAGATTTCCATAATGGTATCACCCGTTACGCCGCTTTTCAGGAAGCTATTGAGGCCGACAAAGTTGGGCGTGCATCCAGAGCCTGTACAGAAATCGGTTTCCTGCAGGAACACAAAGACATCCTGGAACTTCTGCCGGATATGGCAGCTAAAGGGCTCCTGCCAATCCGCGTAACCCACAATGACACAAAGATTAATAATGTCATGATTGACGATGTATCTGGCCAGGGGCTCTGTGCAATCGACCTTGACACAGTCATGCCAGGTTTGAGCCTGTTTGACTTTGGCGACATGGTTCGCACTGCCACCAGTACCGCAGCCGAAGACGAAACCGATCTTAGCAAAATGTATATGGATATCGAACGTTTTGAAGCCTTAGTAAAAGGATTCCTCGAAGGTGCGGGCGATTCATTAATTCCAGCAGAAATTGACAATCTGGTAACTGCCGGAAAATATATCACTCTTATCATTGGCACCCGCTTCCTGACTGACTATCTCGATGGTGACAATTATTTCAAAGTTCATCGTGAAGATCATAATCTTGACCGTTGCCGCACTCAGTTGAAGCTGGTAAGTTCTATTATAGAACAAGAAGAGCAGATGCGTGAAATCGTCAAAAAATACAGCAAATAATATCAAACAGTTTTTAATTTAAGGATAATAAATGAAAGTTTTAGTTACTGGTGGTTGTGGCTTTATTGGCAGCCATATCGTTGAACATTTTAATGGCAATGCCGAGATCGTTGTACTTGACAATCTTCGTAGCGGTTTCAAGCATAATATCGAACCATTCGATTGTGAATTTATTGAAGGCTCTATAACTGACCGCAATGCTGTAGCAAAAGCAATGCAAGGCGTTGATTATGTTTTCCACCTTGCGGCAATGATCAGCGTGCCTGAATCAATGGAAAAACCTATCGAATGTGTCGAGTTAAACGCGACTGGCACATTAATAGTCTTGGAAGAAGCGGCCAAAGCAGGTGTTAAAAAGCTTTGTTTCAGTACATCAGCTGCTATCTATGGCGATAACCCTACCGTGCCAAAACTGGAAACCATGCTGCAGGAACCCAAAAGCCCTTATGCAGTAACTAAGCTTGATGGTGAATTCTATTGCAAGATGTTCAGTGACGAAGGTATGTTAAAAACTGCATGTTTGCGTTACTTTAATGTCTTTGGCCCTCGTCAGGACCCCGCCAGCCAATATGCCGCAGCTGTACCTATTTTCATCCAGCGTGCGGTAAACAATCAGGATATTACCATCTTTGGAGATGGCGACCAGACCCGTGATTTTATCTATGTTAAAGATATCGTAGCAGCCAATGTATATATGGCAATGAACCAGGAACACACCGGTGTGTTTAATGTTGCCTATGGCGGCAGCCAAACGATTAAAGAATTAGCTGAAAACATCATTAAACTAACTGGTTCAAGTTCCAAAATCCTGCATGGCCCAGAACGTGCTGGAGATGTCAAACATTCCAGGGCATGCGTCGATAAACTTACAGCAACCGGATTTAAGCCTACAAGCGACTTTAAGACTGGTTTAGAAAAAACTATCGAGTTTTTCTCGAATAAATAGATTTTCTTAAAATAAATCAAGCCTCTCTTTTTGGGAGGCTTTTTTTAATTTCTTGTACTAATTTACTCGCTATGCTAAATTAATTACTAGTCCCCCGATCTGACCTTTATGTCAAAAAAATATTCAATACTAAAGGAATTTACCATGAGTATTACAAAAAACCAACAGAATCGGACATACCAATTCAATTTGTCCCTGACACTTCTATTGCTGTTAGCTTGTTTAACGCAATTTGTATCAGCTCAAGAAGAAAAAGCTCCAACGCCACAGCTGGGCAGTACCACTAAATTCAATCAAAATGCTACTCTCAAAGAATATACCGCAACTACTGATAATAACTATCAGGTGCGAGTCATATTCTATGAAGCTGGGGTATTTCGCATATCTGCCGCTATTGACGGCGACTATAGCGACCCACGCAACAAAGCAGAAAAAGCCCAGATCCTCATCAATCATGTTCGTAATGGCGATGCCATCACTGTTACCGACAGCGATACGGAAGTAACTTTCCAGACTGAAGTATTAACTCTGAAAATGCAAAAGTCTAACTGCACCTTTGAGCTTATTGATGCTAATGGCGATACCATCACCAAAGAGCTCAAGCCCATTACCTTTGGCGAAAAAACCATTCAGACTTTAAGTACATCAATTGATGAATACTATTATGGCGGCGGCCAACAGAATGGTTACTTCTCCCATAAAGGCAATAAGATTGATATCCGCGCTGATGGCAACTGGAACGAAGGCGGCCATCCTAATCCGGCACCATTTTATATGAGTAATAAAGGTTATGGCGTTTTGCGCAATACTTTTGCTATTGGTGCCTATGATTTTACTTCAAATGAATCGATTGCATTAGAACACAATGAGAATCGTTTCGATGCCTATTACTTTGTAGGGGAAACCTTTAACAAAATCATTGATCTTTATACCAAATTTACCGGGCGTCCCAACTTTGTGCCTATCTGGGCATTGGAACTGGGTGAAGCTGATGCATTTATGACCCGTGACAAAGAAACCAAAGAACCTAAGAAAGATGAAAATGGTGATTTTGTCGAGATTACCCCTGATTGTATAGACCGGGTGGCCGAACAGTATCGCAAACATGATATGCCCGGCGGCTGGCTGCTGGTTAATGATGGCTATGGCTGCGGATATGTCCAGCTGCCTTATGTTGTTAAATCACTGAAAGCTTTAGGGTTCCAAACCGGACTGTGGACTCAAAAAGGTCTGGATAAAACTCAATGGGAAGTTGGCACCGCCGGCACTCGTCTGCAAAAGCTTGATGTCGCCTGGTCCGGTCCTGCATATCAATTTTCCCTGGATGCCAACAAACAGGCCTGGGATTCACTGGTATCCAATTCCGAGACCCGCGGTTTTGTCTGGACTGTACAGGGCTGGGCCGGAACTCAGCGTTATTCGATCTGCTGGACAGGCGATCAGTATGGTTCATGGGACCTTATCCGCTATCACATCCCGACTTTGATCGGTTCTGGCATGAGCGGCCAGGCTTATGCGACCACTGATGTCGATGGCATCTTTGGCGGCAGCCCTGAGACCTACACTCGTGACCTGCAATGGAAGTGTTTTACCCCGGTGCTCTATGCGATGAACGGCTGGTCAAACATGAACAAAAGCCCCTGGTCTTATGAAGAACCTTATCTCAGCATTAATCGTCAATATCTCAAGCTTAAGATGCGTATGAATCCTTATATGTACAAATATACGCGCGAAGCTTATGATACCGGTGCCCCCATTACCCGTGGGATGCTCTGGAATTATCCCCAGGACAAGAAAACCTGGGACAATAGCACGCAATATCAGTATATGCTGGGTGACTGGCTTTTAGTTGCACCGGTTTATACCAGTATGAATGTCAATAAAGGCTGGCGTAAAGAAGATATTTACCTTCCCGAAGGTCAATGGATAGATTACTGGGATGGCCGCCGCATCGAAGGGCCCAAAACTATCGATGCCTACCCGGTTACCCTCGATAAGCTGCCTCTGATAGTCAAAGCCGGGGCGATTATCCCGATGTACCCCGAGATGCTATACAATAATCAAAAGCCCAAGGATCCGCTCACCTTTGATATTTATCCTTATGGCCAGTCTCAGTTCGAAATGTATGAAGATGATGGCATAACCCGCAAGTTCAAACTGGGTGAATTCGCCAGACAGCTCATTACTGTCAGTGCTCCAGAAGGTCAACCCGGCAATATCGAAATTAATGTCGGTGCAAGCATTGGCGACTTTGAAGGTAAGCTGGCAACCCGGGTTTATCAGTTCCAGATCCACTGCGAAGTTAAACCCGATGGGATCACTTATAATGGCGAGACCCTGCTGGAACTTACCGAGCCGGGCGCATATAAAAATATCATCAATGGCTGGTATTATGACAAAGAAGATCGTCGTGGTATCATCCACGTTAAGCTGCCGCGTCAATCCACCAGCGAAGTTGCCAACCTGCTGCTGGACATCGATGCCACGCAGAAGATTGCCGCCTCACCGGAATATCCCGTTCCGGAAATCACCGCCGAGCTGGACAAATCCGAATTTACCGTTACCACTAACTCTCAGCAGGGAACCAGCATCAATAATGCCTTCGATGGCACCCCTGAGACCATGTGGCACAGTAACTACAATAAAAATCAGACCGATCAGGCCAAAAAGCATCCTTATATTGTCACCATTGGCTTAAATGGTCTTTATGCAGTAAACGGTTTTGAATATATGGCCCGCATCGGACTGGGTAATGGCTGTATCAAAGACTTTGAAATCTATGTCAGCCGCAGTCCCGATGCCTTTGGCGAGCCTATCTACAAAGGCAGCTTCGAGCGTGTCGAAGGTATGCAAACTGTCAAGTTCGATCCGGTCTGGGGCGAATATGTTCAGCTGAAAATTCTCAGCGGTCACAATGGCAATGAGTTCGGCTCCGCCGCTGAGTTCAATGTTCTCCGTGATCTCGATGGGCCGGCACTGCCAGATGAAATCGTTTATCTCAGTGACATTATACCGACAAAGGTCAAAGGCCAGTTCAGTAATGACAAGAGCATCGGCGGTAAGACTATCACCGTCAATGGCCAGAGTTATGACAAAGGTATAAGTGTCAAGAGCAACTCCGAGCTGGTATTCAAACTCGATGGCAGCTTCGATAAGCTTTCCGGCCATGTCGGCATGGATGATGAGGTCGGCGATAAAGGCTCGGTAATCTTTAGAGTCTATGCCGATGGCAAATTAGTCTTTGAAAGCCCGGAAATGACCGGCGAAAATGTCAAACAGCTAATGGAACTGAATATCAAAGGCGTCAAGGAACTGAAACTCATCCTCAATGACCTCGGCGATGGCTCAGAAAATGACCACGGCGACTGGATAGATGCCAAGTTGATACGCAACGGCTCCAACTAGGGCAGGTTGAACCTGCACACAACTCGCTGCAGTTTGTTTTGGTGTTTTGACGACATCGTTGCCGCCTGCATCCGGCTGCACCGTGTTGCGGTTGTGACAATTTATATTGTTAAAAAACGCTGTGACTCATTCTATTGAATAAGTCACAGCGTTTTGTTTAAATCATTCACTTCTGCACCCTGTCCCACTGCCAATCTTATACCCGAAAGCAGCGCCCAACAGAAGCGATAGCACTCGCGCACCATGTTTCCTAAGTAAATTGTGTCCAGCTTCAAGCTGGGGTGTGCAGGTTCAAGCCTGCTTTACAATACTGCGCGGACGGTGTTGCTTTCCATGCCAGCGCCGGCGGGGTTGGTGGCTGTTAGCGCCTAATCGAATTGAATTAGAACCTTCGACAACTGAATTAGCGCCTAATCCAGTTGAATTAGCGCCTTAAACGATTGGATTAGCACCTTCGACGATTAAATAAAGAGTAAATGCACTAAGCGTGCGGCTAAATCGCTGCAGATTTTTCGTAATTTAACCGCTCCCGCTGGTCGGTGCTAGGCGCACGGCCTGATTGTTCTTGTTTTGGAAATTATTTTTCCGCTTCCGCTGGTAGCTCCATCCATCTGCTTCGTATCGTGCGGGGTGGGAGAAAAGTGATCCATGCGTTTAGCACATAAATAAATAGTTTTATCTTGCCGCATAGTAGTTGCTGGATTATAATTATTTAATTGTTTATCTCAATTACCAGATGGTAGTCTCGTGAGAACTATATATGTCATAATGATAGGACCAAAACAAGGATATATTATGATGAATGATAAAATAGCATTAAAATTAAATGAACTTTTATTATATTGTAGGAATGTCATGCCTTCCGATGCAGATGTTAAGGTATGCAAAGATAGTTTAGATATGCAAACAAATAATTCAAATTCAATCCAAAAACTAACTTGCTTATATTTTTATAAAGTTTTGATGGAATTGTCTGGAAGTTTTGTTTGTGTATATGAAAAGGAAGAGTTTTTTAGTTCTGCCACTTTGTTACGTAGTTTTTTTGAATATTATATTGAATTGAAATGGATTAATAAAGATTTCGATAACCGGTTTGAACTGAGGGATAAAGATGCTACTAAGCAGAAGTCAAAGATGATAAATTCTGCTAAGCAATCAAAAAGTCATTCTTTTGACAATTTTAAGGAGGATCCTAGAACTGAAGAAAGTATTAAAAGGAATAAAGAGTATTTGAAAGATCACAACGGCGTTTCAATAGAGGAAATGTGCAAGGATATAGGATTTTCTGAATTTTACACACCATATTATCGTCAACTATCTGAATTTGCGCATGTTAATTTAAGAAGATTATCAAACAATAAATTTAATGGTGAAGATTATTATCAGATATTTGATAAGTATATTCTGATGGTAGTAAAGGCAATTAAATGTTCAACTTCTATGTTAGCGAAAATTTGGTTTAATAGAGAAATTTTGGTAATTGACAGCTTAATCAGCGAAATCGAGAATCTATTTGAAAATAAATAATGCATAAATTCAGGTTTGGAGTAAATAGTTTTGAAAAAAGAAAATGATGAAAATAATATAACTAGCGAATATCATGCAACCGATTTATTTGTGGAATGGAAAAAATGGAGTGGAAAACATTATTTAGATGGTTTTGATGCTTGTAAGCACAATGAATTTCTTGATTGGTTAAAATGTAGCAATGAAAGATGCTTTCCCAACGTTGATTTAATATCTAAGGCTGATAATTTAAGCACCAGCGATTTCGATGAAATAATAGCTGAGTACCTCAGACGTGAAAATGAAACGATGGATTCTCTAATGGAGTTTGCTAAACCCCATATCCCTATTTTATTAAAAAAAAGGTCATGGATGAGGCTTACTGATGATTATGGTTTCATTGATGATTTAAAATGGCAAGCAGAAATAAATTATTACATCAAAAAGTCTGGTTTGATAGATTTCCTATTGGAGTGTTGGATGGGATTTGTTGTTGTTTTAAAGATTGATAGTGGGGAACATGAGAAGGAAATCCATCTCCCTATCGGATATATTAGTGATACCTTCTTAGATATTAAGCAATCTAAAGACCTTGAAAAGGATGGTATGAAAAAAAAACAGCTTAAACCACAGATTTTGGCATATATAAGGGTTTTAATTAATGTAATGCTGGACAGATGTGATTGCTCCAGCTTTGACAATACTCTATCTGTTGATATGGATAACATAAGTGGAACGGAATATGAAAGATATTGTGCAGATCAATTAATAAAAGTTGGGTGGAAAGTGAGGATTACACCTGCTTCAGGAGATCAAGGAGTCGATTTAATAGCTGAAAAGGGTAAATGTATTTTAGCGATTCAATGTAAGAAATATTCTAAGCCTGTTGGCAACAAAGCTATTCAGGAAGCTTTTGCCGGTGGGATGTTTTATGATGCCACGACTTATGCGGTGGTTGCCCCTGTTGAATATACAACATCAGCTAAAGAGCTTGCAAGTGCTTTGGGGGTACATTTGCTTCATCATGATGATTTGGAAACATTTAACCCACGCCCTTGACATCCAGCCCTAATCTTTATGGTCATGCTGGGATTAATCTCCAGCAATGACAGCCAGAAAGATAGTGAGATTATATTCAAAAACAGGTTCATGTGATGATTAATTGAATTTAAACCTTCGGCGATTGAATCAGCTCTCAGCGTGCCCGTTGTCGCTGGTAGATGCGTTAATTGTTCCGGTTGCCTGGTGTTTGCAGTTGGGGCAAAACATGATAGCGGGACAGGTAAATGATTTACCCAGTCTAGCGGGCTACCATGAATGGATGAAACGAACAAACCTGAGCATAAAATAAGAAAATATTATTAATTGAAATAAAGGAAATAACATGATTTTCTCAAATCAGGATTTGGACAGAAACGTAATTCAAAATAGTATAATAAATTTAATTCAAATATACATAAAAAGTTTATTCGTGATCCTGTTTTTAACCTGCATAATCAACCTGGTGGCACTTGCAGCACCGAAAGTTGAGCAGGAGGATGTACTGAAGCCATACACCGGACCATCTGTTCGAGAAGCAGACCCCAGCACATTAACAGGCAAAATAATGACCGGATATCAGGGCTGGTTCAATTGCGAAGGTGATGGCGCGAACCTCGGCTGGACACATTGGGCAAAAAACCGGAACAAACCTTTTGCACCCGGCAATATCGCAGTAGATCTCTGGCCTGATATCTCTGAATATGATGATGATGAGCTTTATGCCACCGTATTTCTTCAGAAAGATGGAACTCCAGCTAAAACATTTAGTTCACATAACCGCAAAACTGTAATTCGCCACTTTAAGTGGATGCGTGACTATGGGATAGATGGTGCTTTTGTACAACGATTTGCCAATGGTCTGAAAAATGAAACTATGCGTTACCACAAGGACAAAGTATTGTCCAGCGCCCGTGAAGGGGCCAACCGCTACGGAAGAACTTATACAATCATGTATGACCTCACCGGAATTCAAGATCAAGATATCATTAAGGTGTTTGATGACTGGCGTATGCTGAGAGATAAAATGCACATAACCAAAGACCCTGCCTTCCAACATCATAATGGAAAGCCATTAGTGGCTGTCTGGGGGGTAGGTTTTAATAATGAAATTAAAAAGCGACCCGGTTTCAAAGAATGTACGGAACTTATTAAAAAGCTTAAAGCAGATGGATGTAGCGTAATGATAGGTACCGCAACTGGATGGCGTGCTCAAGATAAAGATGCACTACAGGACCCTGAACTCCATAAAGTGTTGCTTATGGCCGATGTAATAAGCCCATGGAGTGTCGGACGTTTTGGCACTTTAGATGGAGTTGTACGTCACGCAAAACAATATTGGGAGCAAGATATTATTTGGGCACAAAAAAACAAGATAGATTATATGCCTGTCGTCTTTCCGGGGTTTAGCTGGCATAACCTTACCGGGAAAAAACTCGCCCAGATACCAAGGCTTGATGGCCAGTTTATGTGGTCGCAGATAGTTGCTAACAAAAAGGCTGGGGCAGATATGATCTATATCGCAATGTTTGACGAAGTCGATGAAGCTACTGCTATCTTCAAATGCACGAACAATCCACCAACCAGTGATAAAGTAAAATTTTTAACTCTGGATGGCCTTCCAAGCGACTTTTACCTGCGACTTGCCGGACAAGCCGGCAAACTGCTTCGTGATGAAATTCCAGTTTCAAAAAATGTTCCAGTAGAAATTCTGAAACAATAAGATGTAAAAACTTAGGTGGTTTCTGGTAGTTTCTAAGGGATAATTTCGATTGCTCGTTGAGCATCCATCGCTTACGCTCAGAGTTCTGCGTATGTGGGGTGGATGGGGGTTTGCAAAATGATAAAAAAACCTGTCCGGGGAAAATGGCCGGACAGGTTTTATGTTTTTATTGGTTTCTAGTTGTGCGGGTTCTTGGGGCTCTGATTATTTTAGTCCCGGTGACCTTTTGGGTGTCACGTGATGTTTTCATTTCGCCGGTGAGTTTGCCCTTGTCAAGTTTGCCAGTGAAATCCATTGTATACTCACGTTCGCCAAATTTCATGGTGGCCTTAAAAGTGACTTTTTCTTTTTCAAGAGTAATTTTCTCAATTGGGAGCGAGCCATAAAGGCCGGTCATATCGGAATTGACTTTGAGACGTTGTTTGCGGGCGGGACGGTCTTCCGATTTGAGTTCCAGAGCCCAGTTGCCAATCAACTCTGCCCCGATAAGTTTGCCGGTGACTTCGATATCGCCGCGTTCGGATTTCATGGTACCGGTAAGTGTGCCATCCTGGGCTGTCTGACCTTCAAAATCAATGGTAAATTCCTGATCTTCCATTTTAATTGTGCGTTTGAAAGTGAGTTTGCCACGTTCATATTTGAGGTCAGAGATTTTGGATTCAGCGCGGGTGCTTTTCCATTCGGCGGTAAGAGGAGCGGGCTGGCCTGGTTTTTCAGGTTTGCCGGCTTTGATTGTCATGGTGTTGGTCATTTCACGGTCACCAATTTTAAAATTCATTTCCCAGCTACCCACAGCACGAGAAGTGCGAGGTGCGCGTTTGCCGGTGAGTTCGGTATCGCCACGTTCGCTGGTAAGGGTTCCGGTTAGAACACCTTCTTTAACAGCACCGCTGAATTTGGAAGTTGAAGTATTGCCATCACGGCCTTGACGTTCCTGAGTGAAAGTCAGCTTTGCTTCTTCAAATTTAACATCTTTTAGGTCGGTAATGCCCCTGGAACTAATCCATTGGCCATTGAGATTTCGTTCCTGATCACGTGAGAAAACCAGGATAGATTCCATGGTTCTATCGCCATATTTCATTGAAACCTGCCATTCGCCAAAGATATAGTTACCTTGTCTGGCTGCAGTGCCCTGCCTGGCAGATCGATCCTGCTGGGCATAGAGTTGGCCTGCCCCCATAGCCACTAACATAGTCAAAACCAGATAACATTTCATGCACTTCATAATACTCTCCTGAAAATAAAAAAGGTTAAAAAAAGACGCCAGCGTCAAAACCTCCTGATCCCTCTAATATTGAAGCCAGAGGCGGTTTTTCAGCATACATTTAACTTTTGGCGTGACCATCAAAAAACCATGTTTCATGCATTTCACCAATAAAACGCATAAAAACCCTAGTTATAACGAATAAGACGGTTATTTTATTGCTATAATATCGAATAATATACCCAAAGGGTATGATTTTATCTGGCAGAGCCAATGCTAAAGCCTTACAACATGTGAACTTATAGGTTAGACAAAACGGACAAACTCAATTGTTATGAGTATACAACATATTTATGCATAATTAATATTATTTTAATGTCTCAGAAAAAAAGTAGTTTTTTTCACCCAGGCCTTGACTTAAACGAACGTTTGATTTATACAGGGATAAGAGTTATTTTCATATAAACACTTATACTATAGGAATTTAAGTGATAATAAACGACAAAAACAATATAGAACAAAGCAGTAATAAGAATCTGTCAACAGATAAAACCTGTGATAAAATTCTGAATGCCGCAGAAGAATTATTTGCGGAAAAGGGATATAATGCAGTGTCAGTCCGGGCGATAACGGCAAAAGCCCAATGCAATCTGGCAGCGGTAAATTATCATTTTGGCAACAAAGCAAACTTATATAAAGAAGTGTTCACCCGTTTTTTGACAGATTTGCGGGAAAATAAATTAGCAGCTATAAATAATGTAATGGAGTCAGAAGATGCGACACTGGAAAAGCTGTTAAGTGGATTCTGTAAAAATTTCATTGAGACTCACAGCTCCGGCCGTTTTAGTAAATTGCACAGTTTAATGCAACGCGAAGAAGTGACCCCCCTGCTGCCCCAAGATTTGTTTCTGGGGCAATTTCGCAAACCAGTGATGGAAAGATTAGCTGAAGCATTTAAGAAACTCTGCCCTGGGCTATCAGTAGAAGACTGTTTTTTATGTGTGGAATCGACAATCAGCCAAATGCTGCACTTGTGCATGGTGTCACAAAAGATGAATAATTTCAAGAGTCCACTCAGACTTCTGCCAGTAAAATTTGGATCTAAAGATTATGTTAAAAAGTCAATTGATCATATAGTATTTTTCTGTAAGGCTGGTATCGAAGCATTGAATGACAAGAATAGGAATAAAATATGAAATACAAGATAAGAAAATCATGCCTGTTAGTTTTGTTGGCGATTCTAACGTTGAGCGGGTGCAATGTCGGGCCGAAATATGAAAGGCCTGAGACAGCAGCTGATGAAAAAGGATTTGTCAATGCCGAAGAAAAGCAGGCAGAGCTCGAATATGAAGCGGTCAGCTGGTGGGTTAGCTTTGGCGATGAGACGACAAACGCTTTGGTAGAAAAGGCTTTGGAAAATAATAAAGATTTGCAAAGCGCGGCTTTGACAGTTCTGCAATCAGAGGCTTTGTTGAAATCCAGCTCTGGCAGGAGATTGCCGGGAGTTGATTATAATGGAAAGGTTACCCGCAGTCGCAGTGTGACAGATAATGTAATCACCGGTGATCGGCAAGGAATTTACAGCACCAATTATGATCTGGGAATATCAGTTAGCTATGTAGCTGATATTTTTGGTAAATTAAAAAGAGGTGAAAAAGCGGCGATAGCCGAGCTCTGGAGCTCGCAGGCAACTAAAGAAGCTTTGGAGCATGCGATAATCGCGCAGGTTATTAAAGCCCGGATTCAAATTTCTCAGCTACATGGATTATTAGCCATAGCACAAGATACCACTAAGTCATGGAAGAAAAGCCTGGATACTATCGAAAAACGTTATGAAAGAGGATTATTACAGCCAGAAGATTTACATCTGGCACGAGAAAACTATGCCGCCAATCAGAGTAATATACCAGAGCTTCAGCAACAATTGGCCCTGGCTTATAATAGTCTGGATGTATTATTAGGGCAAAAACCCGGCAGTACAGAACAATTTGGCGGGTTGGAGAGAGCATTGCCGAATCTGGAAAAGGTACCGGTGGGGATGCCAGCGACTTTACTGGATCGTCGTCCTGATTTACGGGCAGCTGAATTTCGAGTGATGGCGGCCAATGAGAAAGTCGGAGCAAGCATTGCGGCTTTGTATCCAGATTTGACTTTTACGGCTAGCGGAGGCTTGCGGGATGACAAGCTAAGCGATTTGCTGGATTGGGAAAACAGGGTATATAGCCTGATAGCGGGGATTACCGGGCCATTATTTAAGGGCGGGGCGCTCAAAGCAGATGTTAAGTTAAAGAAAGCCCAAATGGAGCAGGCATCGGTGCAATATGCCGGGACAGTATTAAAAGCTTTGCGGGAAGTTGAAGATGCACTGGTTAAAGAAAATAAACTGCAGGAAACATTATCCTTTTCTGAAACCAGGATTGATGAGGCTAATAAAGCTGAACAGTTGGCGACAGATAGATATTTAAATGGAGCCAATGGTTCATTTTTGAAAGTTTTGGAAATTCAACGTAGAAGGCAAGCGGCCCAGAATCAGCTGGTACAGATAAGAAGTAATATCTGGAGCAACCGGGTGGATTTATATCTGGCATTGGGCGGCTCCTGGAATACAGATAAGTAAAATAAGAAAACTAGTTTTATCAGCATGGGCAGAGCCCATCCTACCATAAATGGAGATATACAGATGAATAAAAGCACAAAAGTTATTGTACAAATATTAATAGTTGTTTTGGTGCTGACCGGCGGTTTTTTTGGGGCAAAGAAATTAATATCAATGAAGAAAGCCCCGGTAAAAAAACCACCGATGCAATATCTGCCTTTGGTAATGACAACGGAAGTCAAGAAATACGATGAAGCGATTATCGTTAAAGGTTTCGGAACCGTTAAAAGTAAAAAGCAAGTAGACCTGGTGCCCCAGGTTGCCGGCAAAGCAGAATTTGTAAATGCCAGCCTGGTCAATGGCGGATTCGTCAAAGCAAATGAAACGCTGGTTCAAATTGAAAAGATTGATTTTGAGCTGCAGGTACAACAAGCTACAGCAGTGAAACATCAAAGTGAAGCAGCCATCAGTCAATCAGAAGCAGCGGTGGTTCAGGCCCAGTTAAAGCTGGAACAGGAACAAGCTGAAAGTGATATAGCCAAGCTTGAATGGCAGCAATTAAATCCAGATAAGGATATTGCCAAAGCTAACCCTCTGGCATTGAGAATACCACAACTGAAAACAGCAAAAGCGGCTTTAGATTCAGCTAATGCTCAGTTGGACTCAGCTAAGGCACAGCTGGAATCGGCTATATCAAAATATAAAATGGCACAATTGAATTATGAGCGAACCGAGTTGTCTGTACCATTTGACGGCTGCGTGATCAGTGAAAACATTGACCCGGGGCAGATGGTTACGATGGGCAAAACTGTGGCTGTGATATACAGCACAGAAAAAATGGAAATTGTTGTACCATTAGAAGATAATGAACTGCAATGGTTTGATGTTCCGGGGATAAATAATACCGATGGAGCAAAAGTTGATGTTTATGTTGATTTTCAAGGCAAAGAAGATATCTGGCATGGCAAAGTCATTCGCAGCGAAGGCATAATTGACAGCAATAGCCGCATGGTAAATGTTGTAATTGAAGTGGATAAGCCATTTGCTTATGCCGAAGGTAAGTCACCTTTAATGCCGGGTATGTTTGTTCGTGTACAGATTCACGGCAGAACAGTTGACAATATCGTAAGGTTGCCGGATAGATGCCTGCACAATGGTAATGAGCTCTGGATAGCTAAAGATAATAAGCTGGAAATCATTAGATTTGAAGCTGACAAGATTGTACGCCGTGACAAGGACTACATATATCTCAAAGGTGTTTTACAGGAAGGTCAGCAAGTTATCAGCAGCCAACTGGATGCGACAACAGAAGGAATGATGGTATTAATGGAAGGCCAGGACAGACAAGCAGTTTTGAAAAAATTGATGCCGGATGTCTATGAAAAAGAAAAAGCGAGTAAGAAAGCAAGTGAGTAAAAAAGAAAATAGAAATCCATTATTGGAGTTAATATAAATGATTGAAGAACAAGAGACAAAAGGTGTTGTAGCCTGGTTTGCCAGTAATCATGTCGCGGCAAATCTGCTGATGATAGTGATATTAATTGGCGGGGTAATAAGCCTGCTGACAATCAACAAGGAGATTTTCCCTGAAACCGAGATTGACATGATCACAATTTCGGTGCCCTATCTGGGGGCATCACCATCGGAAGTTGAGACCGGGGTAATATTGCGAATAGAAGAAGCGGTTGCGGGCATCGAAGGGATAAAGAAGATCGCAGCTAATGCTAATGAAGGTTCGGCAATGGTAAGTTTGGAGCTGGAAGATTTTGCCGACAAGGCAAAAACCTTAGATGATGTTAAGGCCGCTGTAGATCGGATCATAACTTTCCCGCAGGAGACAGAAAAACCCATAACCGCAGAAGTTACCATTCGCCGTGAAGTTTTGACAATGTCCTTATATGGCGATGCCGATGAAAAAACGCTGAAGAATATGGCAGAACTTATTCGCGATGACTTAACGACTCTGGATGAAATCTCTCAGGTAGACATATCCGGGATCAGAGATTATGAAATTTCCATTGAAGTATCCGAAGAAAAGCTTCGTCGTTACAATCTTACTTTTGATGATGTTTCAAATGCTGTCCGGCGTACCTCACTGGATACCCCTGGCGGTTCGGTAAAAACCATTGGCGGTGAGATCCTGATTCGTACTCAGGGACAAATGTATACCGGTAAGGAATTTGAAGATATTGTGGTTGTGGCCCGGGCCGATGGCACCAATATATTTTTAAGTCAGATCGCCGATGTCAAAGATGACTTCAAGGATACAGATATAGCCACCCGCATCGATGGCAAGCCGGCGGTAAATATCACTGTTTATCGCGTGGGCAGTCAGGATGCTCTGGATGTCGCCGATGCCGCCAAGCAATACCTTCAGGAAAACAAAGACAATCTGCCAGCGGGCCTGGAAATATCAATTACCAAAGATCGATCCGACATTCTTAAAAGCCGTATCAGCCTGCTAACCCGCAATGGCCGGATGGGACTGGTTCTGGTCTTTATTACACTGGCATTATTTCTGGATTTAAAGCTGGCCTTCTGGACAACAATGGGGATACCTATTTCATTTATGGGGGCATTGATGATAATGCCCACGATGGATGTCACTATAAACATGATTACTTTGTTTGGTTTCATTTTATCTTTAGGTATTGTCGTGGATGATGCCATTGTTGTAGGTGAAAATATCTTTGAATATCAGCAAAAGGGTATGACTCGTCTGGCCGCTTCAATTAAAGGTGCCCAGGAGATGACCTGGCCGGTGATCATCGCTGTGTTAACGACAGTAGCGGCCTTTGCCTCGCTGCTGCATATCAGCGGTTTTATGGGAAGGCTGATAGCTGCGGTGCCAATAATTGTCATTAGTGTATTAGCATTTTCATTACTGGAATCGCTTTTAATTTTACCGGCTCATTTAGCTGCCGGCGGCAAGGTATGGCGCAATGGCAAGCACAAACGCGGTCCTATCGGCCGTTTTCAGGATAGCATTGGCAAGGGATTGAAATGGTTTGTCGATGGGATCTTTGCCCGTTTCGTGGAATTTGCAGTCAATTGGCGTTATATAACCTTAGCAATCGGGATTGTAATGATGTTATTGACCCTGGGCTTATATCAAGCCGGCTTAATCAAGTGGGAAATGATGCCCAAAGTAGAAGCTGACAATGTTACCGCCACTTTAAAGATGCCAGAAGGCACTTCAGTTCAGCAGACCGCCGCAATGATCGACAGAATCGAAAATGCTGCCTTTGAACTGGAAAAAGAACTGGAAAAAGAACGCGGGCCCGGCAAGCTGCCTTTATATCGATTTGTCATTACCACCTTAGGCTCTGCCCAAACCGGCGGTGGCCCTGGCGGCCCCCAATATACTGGCAGCTCCAATATTGGACAAGTCAAGCTGGAATTGCTCGATGGTGAGAATCGTGATGTTTCTTCGATGGATGTTTCCAGCCGTTGGCGTCAGAAAGTCGGCGAACTGCCCGGGATTACTTCTTTAAGCTTCAAATCAGAATTAATCCGGGCCGGCGATGCTATCAGTATCGAGATGTCCCATAAAGATTTCGATCAATTATTAGAAGCAAGTGAAAAACTAAAACTGGAACTGGCCAAATTCGATGGTGTATTTGATATTGATGACAGTTTTGACCCCGGCAAAAAAGAATTAAAGCTGAGCTTAACAGAAAAAGGCCGGCTTTTAGGTCTGACGCTTTCAGAAGTCGGTCGTCAGGTTCGCCAGGGCTTTTATGGCGATCAGGCCCAGCGTATTCAGCGGGGCAGAAATGATATCCGGGTAATGGTTCGCTACCCCAAAGATGAGCGTATCAGCACCGCCGATATCGAAAACATGCGGATACGCATGCCCGATGGCCGTGAACTGCCGTTTTTAGATGTCGCAAATATCAAAGAAGGCCAGGGCTATTCCACCATCAGAAGAATAGATCGCCGCCGTGTGGTAACAGTTACCGCCGATGTCGATGTCAAGAGCAATGCCAATGCCGAAGAGATCAATCAGAAAATTGATGCTGAGATCTTCCCTGTTTTAAAGCAAACCTATCCCGGTCTGGACCGCCGACCCAGTGGTGAACAGAAAGAACAGAAAGAAACCAAAGCCAGTATGGCTGTCAATGCCCTGATATCGCTATTGTTGATTTACGCCCTGCTGGCGGCGCTGTTTAGCAGTTATATTCAGCCGGTGATAATTATGTCGGCGATCCCGTTTGGCATTATCGGCGCTGTCGCCGGCCATATGATGATGGGTTATAATATTTCGATGCTGTCAATGTTTGGCATGGTGGCTTTAACCGGGGTGGTTGTCAACGATTCACTGATTATGATTGATTTGATTAATCGAGAACGAGCCGAAGGAATATGCCTGAAACAGGTAATTAATGATTCGGCGACCCGACGTTTTCGTCCGATCATGTTGACGACCCTGACAACCTTCTTTGGCTTGATGCCGATGATGTTTGAAAAGAGTATTCAGGCCAAGTTCCTGATTCCGATGGCCATCAGTTTAGGCTTTGGGATAGTCTTTGCCACCGCCATTACCCTGCTGCTGGTGCCGAGCTTGTATATGATCGTAGAAGATGTCAAAAAAGCCTTTAATGCGGTGTTCTTTTAAGTTAAGGTTGGCGATAATACTGCCCTGGCGGCAATTAACAGCGGCCAGAGGCCTTAGACTCTGGAGATAATTATCACAAAAAAGAAAAAGCGGATCATCGCCAGATGACAACCGCTTTTTTTTATTTAACTGTAACCTGACAAGAAGATTTGTCACGCAAAGGCGCAAAGTCGCAAAGGTAATATAAGATATTGGACACGGATTTAAACAGATTTAACGGATAAGCACGGATTAAATTATAATATTTCGACAGGGTGCTAAGCGCACGGCTCAATATGCTAAACGCACGGCCCAATATGCTAAGCGCACGGCTCACTTTTAACAGGATCAACAGGATTTTTAAAACTTATGCCTTTTGCCTTATGCCTTTTGCCTTCTTCAAAACGCCTTTTGCCTTCTTCAAACAGATATAGCGGGCATATTTGGTAGTTTGCCATTATCTGTCACTGAAACAGTTCCGGGGCGATTTCTTTTAATTTGGCATCGGCCTGATCTTCACTTAAGCCGGTTTGCAATAAATAATCACCATAACTGTCAACAATGTTTTGCCAATGAGGATGGAAATGTCCGGTCGAGCGCTTAAACTTCTGATATATCTCTATAGCACGCTCATACAAAGGCCCGGCCTTATCCAATCGCTCGGTATCCTGATATAAAACAGCCAGTGACCATTGACGTAAGGCGACTTTAGGGTGATCTTTACCGAAAGATTTTTCATTGATGGCCAAAGCCCGCAGCATAAGCGGTTCAGCTTCATTTAAGCGATTGGTCTGGCAGTATAATAAGGCCAGATTATTACAATTTGTGGCGACATTGGGGTGATCCTTGCCCAAAGCTTTTTCATTGATGGCCAATGCTCGCAGCATCAGCGGTTCTGCTTCTTTTAACCGATTAGTATCACTATACAACGAGGCTAGATTATTGCAGGCGGTGGCAACCTCGGGGTGATCTTTACCCAAAACTTCCTCATCAATGGCCAAAGCCTGTTTGTACAGCGGTTCAGCTTTATCATATTGGGCCAGCTGACGATATAACAGGCCCAGATTATTGAGATATGTCGCTTCATATTCCTTATCCGCATCAGAAATCTCTGCCAGAGCCTGCTCATAGATTTCAATCGCCTTATCATAATCCAAGTCAGCTTCAGCTTTGTCAGCATCAGCGATGATCTGCTCATATTTCGCTGTCGCCGCAGTCGTTTTATCCCCGCCGGCATCATCACTGCATCCAGCTATGGCCATAACAAGGGACAACAATAATAAAACCGCCAGCGCCCGGGCGAAATTAACTGATAAATACTGCTTAATAGCCATGGCCAAAACCTTCCTGTACCAAAAATAAAACAATCAAACCCAATAGAATATAAATACTAACCAATATCAAAGCAAATATCAATAGATTACAGCAATATCAGTCTTAATTTCTTCTTTGCGAGCTTCGTGGTTTTGTAAAGCTGGCTATGCCAGTCTGTGGTTAAATGAGTTTTGGAGAAGGCATAAGGCATAAGGCAGAAGGCATAAGTTCAAATGCTTCTGAATCCGTGTAAATCCGTTAAAATCAGCGTCAATCCGTGACTAATCTCTTCCTGTTTTCCGTCCATATAACATGATTTTGCATAAAAACGGCCTTGGCGCTACTGATAAAGGGGTGCTATGGTTATCGGGCGATTTATTATAATGGTTATAAGACTTGCTTTGCTCTTTAGTTGATCTGCTATTTAAACTTTCAGGCGTGAAAGATCATGTTTCAGGTCTGAAAGATAATGTTTCCGGCGTGAAAGAGAGTCTTTCACGTCCGCATTAGCTTGCCGCAGGCATCAAAGCCTCTGATGCAGGCGTGAAAGTTGGCATTTCACGTCCGCTTTCTGACATATCAGGCCCGCAGCAGCGATTATAAGACCTGATATGCTCTGTTTCAGACCTGAAAGATGATGTTTCAGGCGTGAAAGACTCTCTTTCAGGTCTGAAAGACTCTTCGGCAGGCCCGATATCTCATCTTTCCGGTCGACTTTATCATCTTTCTGACCAGAAAGATCATCCGGCAGGTCTGAAAAACTCTCCGGCAGATGTCAAAGACTCTGGCTCACTGATGAATTTAGACAAGGGTTGCCTTGTCTCTACAGGATAGCGTCTAATCTGCCCTTTGCAGCATTTGACTTTG
>JAEIOG010000064.1 GCA_016342495.1 Phycisphaerae bacterium | reverse complement strand
AAACGGGATATATTTTACCCAAAAGCGCCACACTTTTCCGCCGACATGCGCTGCACTTTTTCACCGGCGTTTACAAGCTGGTCTCATTGAAGTTTTTAAGTTGTTAATCCAGGATCAGGCCGGTAGAGAAAAACTATGGCAAAATATCGATTATATTAAAACCGGGTTACACAAATCAGGCTTTGATACCGGAAATTCCCAATCTGGCATCATCCCGATCATTATTGGAGATGAAGAAAAGCTGGGGCCATTCCATAGAGAATTGACAGATGCCGGAGTTTATACCAATATTGTCAGTTATCCTGCGGTTCGCAGAAAAGAATGTCGTATCCGGCTTTGTATAATGTCAACCCTGACTAAAAAAGATATGGATCAGGCATTATCTATAATTAAAAACCTTGGCCAGAAATATCAAGTAATATGAAAAATGTTTTGATTACAGGCGCATCCGGTTTCATTGGCTATCACACGGTTCTAACCTGTGTAAACCATAACTGTTTTGTCTATGCTATGGTTCATAACAATATCAGGAATGAACTTGTCGAGCTGGAAGAACAAAATAAAATCAAAATCATCTCAGCGGACATTACAAGTTTTGATTCTCTGGAAAATGCATTTAATCCAATCCAAACCTTAGATGCTGTCATCCATTGTGCTGGCAGAGCTTCTGATATAGGCTGGGATAGAGAATTTCGCCAGACGAATTATGAATCTATTAAGCATCTGGTAAAACTCACCAGCCAATATAAGGTTAAACGTTTAGTATTTGTATCATCAACCGATGTCTATGGCTTAAAAGATTTCCACGGCCAAAATGAACAGCAGCTAAGCTATGCTGAAAAAGCAAACAATCCTTATCTCAAATATAAAATAAAAGCGGAAAAATATCTCAAAGCCAATCTCCCCGCCAATCAATACTGTATAATCCGCCCGGCAGCGGTCTGGGGTAAAGATGATCCGACATTGACCAGAAGAATCAAAGATTTCCTCGCCTTTTCGCCATACATTATCCATTTTGGCAAATGGAAAGGCCAAAACCGCTGGCCGCTGGCCCATGTTGACAATGTCGCTCTTGCCAATTATATTGGCGCTTTCCACCGGCAGGCTTGTGGTATTGCTATAAATGTTCTGGACGAGAAAAAAACCACCATGGATGAATTTTACCGTTATGTCGCCAAAGCATATTTCCCCGGCAGAAAATATAAATCCATAACGCTGCCTTTTTGGCTGGGGCTGGTAATCGGATCGTTTGTCAGTGTTATCTCAAATGCATTTAATCTGAGCCATCCTTTTATCGACCCATCCTTATATGCTCTTTATTCGGTAAGCAAAAATCTCGATTTCGATGATAAACTTTTCCGGTCCCTTAAAGAAAGTGATATTTGATTCGATAGCAAGTAACAAAATTAGCAGGTTATAAACACTCAAAATTGTTTTCGCCGTAACCGCAGCAGGATAATCAAATTTTTGTTGAATTAATTGAGATATAAGTTTAGAATATATGTAATAGTTAGATTTGTCTTATTATAGTATAAACTATTGGATTCCAAGGGGAAAATAATTTCTGGTCGCGTACAAGCAAAAGGTCATACTAATGATTTTAAAAACAAATGATATTAAAGTAAAGTATAAGAATTTCACCTTACCTGTAATTCCAGACCATCCGTATTCTGCTGTCATTCCTGCTGTCAAAGGTGTTCCTTTCTTTAAATATGGGAAACATGCTTATTATTTCCTTAATTTTAAAACCGCGCAGGGAACATGCCTGACCATTAATCATAAAGATATTATTAAGCCAGGCTTAACTACTTTTTTCAAGGCCAACCCCAACATTAATAATAATTTCTCAAAACTGAAATCCTTATTTCAAAAATACCATTATGGCTTTAATTTTCTCGAACAAATAATGCTTACAACTGTCCCTCACGGTGTTACCTCAATAGGTAATGGCCGCTTTTTTATAAATCTATGGTCATATTGTGGCTATCTGGACATTGATTGCAAAAGCCGCTCGGTAAAATATATTACTATTGATCAAAATAAAAATAACTTTGTATTAGGTGCCCAGCAATTTTATGATGCCCTCAATGATGAATTATATTATATGGATTTCTCATTACGGGATTCATTAAAACGCATTAATAATCCAGACCATCCAGTCAGCTGCCATATATACAAAAAGCATACCCAAACTGGAAAAACAGAAAAAATCTGGACAGGTAATTTTGCCGATTATCTCCATGAAATTATTATCAATAAAACCAGGCAATATTGCGTGGTTTGCGAAATGGGCATGTATACAGACAATCAAAATGAGATTATCCCATCAAAAGTTCTTGTGCTGGATTTGCACAATAACAAATCATGGGAAATAGCAAAATTTATCGTAGCGGCCCATGCCCAGTTCGATCCTGACCAGGCTGATATTGTCTATTTTTCAAATCATAATTTTAATTTTAAACATAGTAGCTTTTTCAAACTGCTTAAAAACTCTACTTATGATGTAAAATTCCGCGGCCCAGCATCGGTTTACAAATATCGCTTGACAGCCAATGGCCCTGTAGAAATCGGCTATTTTACCCATCCAGAATTATTCAGGCTTACAAATTCACATGTCTTTAACCATCGCAAACAAAAGTTATTAGCTGTAATAGGTTATCCAAATTACATTTTCATTGCCGATGCCGAAAGCATGATTTTTATTAAAAAAATTGAAATAAACCCTCCATGGCCAATTGGTACAATCGCTGCTTCACCTGATGGTGAAAAACTTTATGTCCAGACGACTAAAACATTTCAGATAATTGACATCGCAAGTCATCAGCCAGACATCAATATGGATCATCGCTATAATCATTCATGCGCAAACCATATGATAGCATCAAATGATACCAACTGGTAATATATCCGAAAGGGACATTATCAATTGCGGGTAGCATATGTTACCACAACCACGGCATTACCTTTTTTGTAGATTTGCAATAATCTCGATATTCATCACCAAATCTATCTATCAGCATTTTTTCCTCAAAATGCATACGCCGCAAAAAAGCAAAAGATAAAATGATGCCAGCTATTATCATAGAAAACCATGAATGCAAAAAAACAGTTGTACCAAAATAAGTCAGAAATGCTCCACTATAGCTTGGATGACACAAATACTTATATGGGCCTGTACGAATAATTCTATGCTCATCATGAATTTTCAGTTGCATCGTAAAATATTGTCCCAATGTATAAACTGCCCAAGTCCTAACTGTCAGGCCCCCGATCATAAAAGCCAATGCAATTAAACTTATCGCATCCCAGGCCATGCTTGCCGGATACCTCAAATAGCCAGCTTCCAGAACAGCTAATAACTGGCTGACATATACTGACCAGATAATCTGAGCCTCAGTTCCCCGGTCTCTGGCATTTGTTTTATCATTCGAAAGCTGATAGTCCGGCTGCAAAATTGAACCAGCCATTCCAATTGCAATTAAAATCCATACTTGCGGATATCCAAAAATTAGCGTATTACCAGCCATTGGCAAAATCACAATTGCCATAGCTGCAAAAATCCCTTTAGCAATTTTACGAACCATCTATTTTCCCTTTAGAGTTATGACATGTTTAATATATTTCCTGTCAGCTTCGACATAATCAGCACACATAAATTGCCATTTATATTGGATATCCCGTTTGCCCGAAACAATATGCTCTTTACGCACATCATCATACCATCTGGCATCCATAATAAAAAAACAAGGCGGATTGAGACGGCTTGATTTTATTTTTTGCTCATACTCAATATTATTATCAGATAAACATTTAACAATTTCAGGCAATACTGCCTCTTCAAGAAGTTCAACCGATACATCAGATTCAATTGCCAAAAATATATCATGCCTTAAACAATCATGATTAGGTACAATACGAAAATAATTAATTACTATATCAAAAGACACTTGAACTTGCTTCATAGCAAACATTAACTGATTAAGATGGAGTTTTTCTCCTGTAATATTTATTATTTCTGATGTTTTGCGTGCAAATGCGATAACCGCTATCTGATTATAAAATGTTTCAACTTTAATTATATCATTTATATCATATCTATACAAACCGCTTTCATTGGTCAACAGCACTTTATAAAATTTACTTTTTTCCAATTCATGAGCTAAAAGTGTCTCAGATTCGCAATTTAATTCAGAACCAACTTCCACAAACTCATAAAAATTATTCCGCAAAGCCAGAACCCCCGCAGCTGTATTGTCTTGATACGGAAGCGTCATAATACCTTCGCTGGCTAAATAACCAAGATCCCTTCTGGGGACATTTCCATAATATTCTGTCAGCTTATCGGCATGCTGGCCAACACTTCCACCCAGCCAGCAACCAATAAGTGTAAGTTTGTCCCAGCAATACCTGGGCAATAGCCTGTCATACTTTTTGATTATATTGCTTAAAAACTCGGCTCTTATCTTATTTGGTTTCAAATCAGTTTCGATGGATTTTACAATACTTAAATCATGCTCATTAATTTCCAACTCACACGTATCAAACAGGCAGCCATCATTAATCGACTTGATAATTTCCTGCTGATATTGTATTGCTGATTTAGCTAATCGCAATAAAGTGGTGGGATTTGGCGTTGCAATAAAAGAAACTTCTTTTTCCAGTGCCAGTCTTATCATTGCACAATAACGCAATTCATAATTTTCAATTTTAGCCACCAATGGGGAAAGCACATATTTACTCATTATATTTTCTGGCAAATTATCGTATATTTTCCCAGACATGGAACCAAACGGTATCCCCGAAGGACAATTTCCTTCTACAGGAGCACTGGTTATAATCAGATTCCAATAGTCCATAAAATCCGGATGATCTTCTAATGCTTTAGATAACCATTGTGCCATTATAATATCGGTTTTCTTTTGAGTCTTAGCCGTAACCGGAATAAATTTAGGTTTGCTGGCTGTGCCACTGGTCAAATTAAACATCACGGGCATATCTGCTGTCAAAATATTTTCATGGCCATTAAGCATCTTTTCGATATAAGGTTCCAGATTATGATATTGATTCACAGGAACATTATTCTGAAAATCTTCTATACTATCTATTTTATGAAAACCATATTCCCGCCCATATGCAGTATCTCTATTATTTGTAATAATTTCCATAAGCAGTTGCTTTTGCAAAATAGCTGGTGTTAAAGATACGGATATATTCATTGTACCACCTCAATTATGCCTTTTGCATATTTCACTAACTGGCTTTCCATAACATCAACTCCCAACCCGCAACCAGTTAAAATGCCAGCTTTTCCTCCCGCACTAAATACTATTTGTTCCCCGGAAATATCTTCAACCAGCAAATGAGTGCTGTAAGAACCTTCGACAAATTTAACCTGGCCCAGATACCCAGCCAAATGCCTGCCAGCTGCTGAAAGAATGGCTGTTTCACCCACCAGGCATCCTATTTGCATTCCTATTCCAGCAGTTGCGGCAATATCAGCGATTTTTAAGGTATTGTATAACCCGCCACATTTGGCGATACGGATATTAAAATAATCACATGCATCATGTTCGATTAAATGCTTAGCATCATCTAATGTAATAATTGATTCATCAGCCATTATTGGAATTGATGACTGGGACTTAACCATAGCTAAATCTTTGACATTTCCCCGCATAATTGGCTGTTCAACACAGGCAATACCAAAACTCTCCACTGAATTTATAAATTCCAATGCCTGGCCCACAGTAAATGCACCATTGGCATCAACTCTCAAAGATACCGAATCACCCAGAATATCTCTTATTATTCTAATCCGTTGTATATCATCATATTGTCCAACTTTGATTTTCACATAATTAAAACCTGCCTTTTTGATATGTTCCGCTAATTTAGCTGTTTCTTCCATATCCGCATAAGTCATAACCGCTGAATAAGTGACTGTTTGCTTTTTTGGCAATAAAACATTATTCAAAGATATATTTTGTTCTTTCAAAATACAGTCAATTAACGCAAGTTCTAAGGCTGTCCTTGCCGCACTAAAAGCAACAATACCATCTTCATTGTTATCAACGATTAAATTGTTAATATAAGAAAAGAAACTGTCATAATTATTACAGTCTTCATTATCGCCAAGATAGCAATTCAATATCGAAGGCAATAATTTTTCCGTTAAATGATTGACGGATTTCTCAATCATTTCGCCGGTAATATATTCTCTGGCAATCCCTTCACCAAAGCCTATTGTCCCATTATCGGTTTTTAATCTGAGTATAATCGAATCCGAATATAAACGTTTTTTCAATGAATGACTAAACGATGACTTAAAAGGAATATTCAATAAATAGATTTTTGCTTCAATGATTTTCATTAATATATTCACATAAGTAGAATTTGCCCGTTTCATCCCCTCTGGAACAATGCTATATCTACTATATTAACAACTGCTACCCCTTATTGGCAAAATAAAAATAAAATACCTTAAATATTTATTTATGTTAAACCTGAACCATCCTTTTATCGACCCATCTTTATATGCTCTTTATTCGGTAAGCAAAAACCTAGATTTCGTTGAAAAGCTTTTCCGGTCCCTTAAAGAAAGTGATATTGGAATTAGCCTTTGGGGCAATTATAATCACATGATAAGGTAATAAAATCCTGTAAGCCGGGTATGATTTGAATAATTTCAAGAACGAATTAACTGGATTGGCAGGATTCTCTGTTGAAGCCTGGTCCCTTGAACCTGTCTGCTTGATTTTTGCTTTCGATCTTATTGACTTTGCGATTTTGCGGAAATATCTGGGCTAAAGCTCATTTACATCGGGGCAATGTTAATTTGAATCCGGCAGATGCGAATTTACATTTAATAGATGTAAAATTGAATCTGGCAGATGTAAGTTTGAATTTTATCGATGTGAAATTGAATATGGCTAATGCAAAATTGAATCTCACTAATGAAAAATTGATTCTGGCAATTGCCAATTTGAAGCTGGCGATTGCCAGTTTACATCCGATAAATGCGAGTTTGATCTGGGTTGATGTGAATTTAATTTATGCTAAATCAGACAGGCTCTAATCCAGCTTAAACCTTTGTTATTACAAAGCTTATGGCATATAAGCTGACGGTTATCCAGCTGGGCCAAAGTAAATAATACTCAAATCATACCCTTTCTGTGTCGATAATATTAATAGTGATTAATGGCAAAACTTAAACTATAACCAAAGGGTATGATTTTATCTGGCAGAGCCAATGCTAAAGTTTTACAATATATGAAATTATAGTTAAACAAAACGGACAAACTCAATTGTTATGAGTATAAAAGTATAGAACGCTGATGAAGCGGATTTGCCGGATAAACGCTGATTTCAATTTCCTTTGTGGCTTAGAGTTTTCACCTGCCATCAGCTCAAGGGCGTGAGAATAGATCATATTAAATCTGTGAAAATTGGTGCGAATCTGTGGATAATATGAATTTAATAGGAGAATAGCTATGGCTGAGTTTCCGCGAGTTAATATGAAAGTGGTTGCCCTGGCGATGAATATGATCGATGGGATCGAATCGCACCCGGAGATTTTCCCCAGTAGCGATCCCGATATTGTCAAAGATGCCTTAGAAGATTTTCAGGCATCCTCATCTGCCTATCTAATAGCCCAGGCCAATGCCAAACAAGCCGCCAATGCCAAAGCCGCCGCTATCGATAAACTCAAATCGATAATGAAAAATCAGATTCGTCTGGCCCGGGTCGACACTACCGCCAAGCCGGAATATATGTATTATATCGGAGTTAATCAGCGCCGCAAACCGGCCACTATTCAGCCGCCGCTACCGCCATCTGGTCTGCATTTGGAAATGGACAGCGATAATAATATGATACTGAGCTGGAAAAAGCCTCAGGTCAATAAACATCGCCCGGTCTGTATCTATATAATTCAGCAGCGGCCCGCCGACTATAGCGAACCATGGCAGCTGGCCGGGGTCAGCTATGATAATTATTATCAGCTCCAGCCAAAACAAATCCAAAATGATAAGCCACAAGTATATCGCATAATCGCTACCAACGAAAAAGGCTCCAGCCTGCCCAGCGGGCTGAGCCCGCACCCTCATCGATGTTGATTTTCACTGGTGTTCGCCGGCGTCGTTGCCGCCTGCACCCGACTGGATCATTTGATAGGTTGAGCTAAATAATTGTAAAGGGTTTCTACTCGGCATTGCCAATAACTCGCCGTGCGCGTAGCACCCGGCTGCACCGTATCGTGGTTGTGACAAATAATGGTAAAGGGTTTTTGCTCGGCACATTCTGATTCAATTTGTAAAAGACACCAATACGCAGGCGGTAAAATCAACCGAGATTAAACCCTTGTGAGTGAGATTTTTTAGTGGCAGGGTAAAAATATAAGAATAGCACACGGATTTTGACGGATCTGGCGGATTTTAGCGGATTTGATTGGGCAATAGCCAACGATTGTTTTAATGGATTTGTGGATTTTTTAGCTGGCAAGGCCTGTTTTGATGCAATTGGTTTTTAATTGTTTGTTTTGAAATTGTCAATTTGGGATTGATTATCACTGATCAAACCAGATTTTTTTTATGGCTATTGTTGGTTACAAGCCCGGAAGACCAATTTTAAGCACGAGTCATTTGCTAAGTTGATATTGGATATGGCTTTAGGTTTGCCACCAAATAAACTCGCTCACAAACCCTTCCCTTTGAAGAATAATTCTTGCAAATTATGGCAAAAAAGGGTATAGTATCTTTCTTAAGGTAATTTGTTGGAATATATTAATACCAAGGAGAAGAAGATGCATAAGCCTCTTTTGACTATTCTCGCTATTTTAACAGTAATTGTCGTTTTTTCTACCTCCGCAGCCGCATTTGATGGCGGTGATGGCTCAGAAGCTGATCCCTATCAAATTTCCACCGCTGGCGATCTGAAATTTATAAGTGGATATTCGAGTATACCCGATAAACATTATATCTTGACAGCCGATATTGATATGGCGGGCTTTGAGTTTACCAAAGCTATTATTAATTCAGGTGGATCTTATTTTTCAGGTACATTTGATGGCAAAGGTCATACTATAAGCAATCTAACTATTGATATATCTGAAACAGATCCAGCCCAAAGTGATAGCTCTCTGGCTTTATTTAGCTGTGTTGGTTCAGGTGGTGAAATATCAAATATCAACATGGCATATACTCGTATTATCGGCAAGAGAACATCCAGTAATTATGTTGCCGGGTTGTGTGGCATTAACTGTGGCTCAATTGATAATTG
Source organism: Phycisphaerae bacterium (assembly GCA_016342495.1). Classification (GTDB taxonomy): domain Bacteria; phylum Planctomycetota; class Phycisphaerae; order Sedimentisphaerales; family SM23-30; genus JAEIOG01. The sequence goes on along the minus strand of JAEIOG010000064.1, from coordinate 20,164 downwards.
TAATATAGCAAATATTAATTGTGAGGGTTTTAGCCATACCGCAGGTCTTTGTGGCGGAAATGCTGGCCAGATTAATGATTGTATTGTAACTGGAATTATAGATGCCGGCGATTATTCTGGCGGTATATGCGGGCTTAATGCCGGCACTATAAGCAACTGTGGTTTTAGCGGTAATGTTTTCGGGCAAATCAAAACAGGCGGGATCTGCGGTGAAAACGGCGATGCGGGCCAAATTGAGTTTTGCTGGACTGGCGGATTAGTTAAGGATGGCGATAGTAACTCTACTAATCACGGTGGCATCTGCGGTTATTCCAGCGGTGTTATAAGTAATTGTGATTCTGATTGCCTGGTGGATTCTTTTGATGGGGTCGGAGGGATATGCGGACAAAATCTTGGCACTATAACTCTTTGCGGTAGTTTAGGGGATATAAACGGTAATAATTATGTTGGTGGCCTGGCAGGATTTAATTTTGGCATAATTAATAAAAGCTATTGCCGGGGGGATGTTCATGCTGGAAATTATGCCGGCGGCTTGGTTGGCGGCAGTGACAATCTTAATATTGAAAACTGTTATTCCAGCGGGGCGGTTTCTACTACTTCAGGCCAGAATTGTGGCGGTTTTTGTAGTTGGAGTGGTGCCACCGGTGATGTGATATCCTGTTATTGGGATGTGCCAAGCTCCAATTGTCCAGATAGTATTTTTGCGACCGGCTTGACTTCAGAGCAAATGCAAATGCAAAGCAGTTATGACGATTGGGATTTTGCCGACAATATTGATGATGGTGATGAAAATAACTGGGAGATTATCGAAGGTTCAGATTATCCAACTCTCACCTGGCAAAGGGAACTTGGCACAATTATTGTTCCGGCGGTTAGTTCGATGACACAGCAGCAGGCCCGTATTGCAATTGAATCAGCTGGCTTAAATGTCGGGCAGATACAATATGATTATTCTTTGATTATAGAAAAAGATGTGATTATCAAGCAATCCCCCAAATCCGGCAGCAGGGTGTTAGATAATACTGCCATTGATATTGTTGTTAGTCTTGGCCGTTCTGAGCAAATGCCGTTTAATAGCGGCAATGGCAGCGCATTGCATCCCTTTGAGATTACAAATTCCGCTGATTTAATTGAGTTGGGAGCCAACCCCAAATATTATAGTAATTTTTTTATTATGACAGCTGATATTGACCTGCAAGGTCAGGAATTTACATCGCCAATAATTGGGCCAGATGAAAATACTCCTTTTGCCGGTGGATTCAATGGCAATGGCTTTACTGTTTCTAATTGTATTATCACCAGCTCAGTAAGATATGTCGGTTTGTTTGGCAATATTTCTGGCCCTGACAGTATTGTAGAAAACCTCAATTTAGATAATATTGTCATTGATGGCGGCAGGTATCGCACTGTCGGTGGACTGTGCGGCAAGATCATTGAAGGTTCTATAATAAACTGCAATGGAACTGCATTAGAAATGACAGGGGATTGTGCCGGTGGATTAATTGGCAGAGGCTCCTCTGCTACGATCGATAATTGCTCTGTGGATTCTGGTTCAGTCAATGGTGTCTCTGGCGGCGGTTTGTGTGGTTCAATTGTTGCCAGTGATATTGTTGCATGCAATGCTAAAATGAATGTTATCAGTGATTCATACGACACTGAAAATGTTGGAGGCTTGCTTGGCTATAGTAATAATTGTAATATCACTGATTGTTATTCAGCTGGAGATGTTACCGTTGGGGAAGGCCGCTTATATATTGGTGGACTTTGCGGCCAAAATGAGAATTCCAAAATTACAAATTCATATTCTCACACAAAAATTACAGCAGGAGATAAATCTGAAAATATCGGTGGATTTGTTGGTTTTTGTGTTTCCAGTTCCATTCAAAGCTGCTACAGTGATGCTGAGGTATTTTCAGGTGAAGAGTCGCGATATACCGGGGGTTTTTGCGGGACATCTCTTAACTCCAATATTTCCAATAATTATTCCTTAAGTGATGTGTTTGGAGGTAGTAATGCCGCTGGTTTTGTCGGACAAGTTTACAATGGATTAGTCAGCTGTTGCTATGCTGTCGGGAAAGTTGATTCAGGTTATGGTTATGGCAATGGATTTGTTGGAGCATATTATTATTCGGATGATATATTTGAGGGTTGTTTCTGGGATGTAACAACTTCCAGGCAAAGAGATAGTCATGGCGGAATGGGTTTAAGAACTGATCGTATGCAAATAGCCCTACCTTACCAGAGTACAGGCTGGGATCTTGCCCACGAAACTGCCAATGGCACAGAAGATATCTGGAAATTTACCGGAGAAAATACCTATCCTGTTCTCACATGGCAATATCCCGATCAGCCCGCCTTGCAGTTCGTACCAGATCTAACCGGCATGGACCCCGGCCAAGCTGGAGCTGCTATCATTCAGGCCGGCTTTGTTGTTGGTCAAATCAGTTATGCTCATAGCGTCGATGTCGCCGGAAGTCTGGTTTGTGATTATACTAAAATGGCAATTCCTGGTGGTATTGTCGATGGCACAATAAGTCTGGGTCTGGCAGAAGGCGAACTTTTCAGCGGAGGAACCGGAACAGAAGCCGACCCTTATCGGCTTTCCACTGCTGAAGATTTTATCGCATTGAATAAATCTTCTCTTTGTTATGATAAATATTTTATTATGACCAATGATATCGACCTGGGCAGATATTGTTTTGAAACCGCGGTAATCGCTCCTAGCAAGGCTAAATCTGGTTCACAGTTTCAAGGCACCAAATTTTCAGGCTGTTTTAATGGAAATGGCTATGTTATTTCCAATCTGACAATTAATGTGCAAGCAGATGATTGGCCAAATGATGACTATAATTGTTATCTGGGATTATTCGGCGCTGTTGATGGAGAAAATGCCAGAATTGAAAATCTGGGTATAATTCATCCAAATATCAAAGGCGGGACAAGTTCTGATTATATTGGATGCCTGTGTGCCTCCGTTTTTTCTGGAACTATAGATAATTGTTATGTAAAAGGTTATTTGTCATTGTATTTTAATATGTTTGTTATTGATGGTGATGACTATGTGGGTGGTTTTATTGGTTATAATTCCGGTCAAATCAATAATTGTTATAGCCAGATTCATGTTAAAGATGGCTCCAGTGGTTTCTGTTGTGAGAACATTAATGGTACCATCACTAATTGTTATTCTGTTTATAGCGGTTTTTGTAAAATAAACACTGGCGGGCAAATAATTGCTTGTGGTTGGGATATAGATAATGCTCAGAATAATACCAATACTTTGGGTGTCGGCTTGACGACCGAACAAATGCAGGATGCTGACATCTTTGAAAATGCTGGCTGGGATTTTTCAGATATAGATGGCAATACTGCTGTCTGGTTTATGCCTGAAAACAGCTATCCAATTCTCAATTGGCAAACAAATACTCCCTTCGACGGCGGTGATGGTTCGGCTGATAATCCTTACCAGATTTCAACAGCTGGGCAGCTTATCTTTATTAATGCCAAACGCTACCTTCTAAATAAGCATTATATCTTAACAAATGATATTGACTTATCGCAGTATCAATTTACTAATGCTGTTATTGCTCCCGGTCTGGGGATAATATGGAGATCTGAAGGCAGGGCTTTTTCAGGTGTCTTTGACGGCAATGGCCATAAAATATTAAATCTAAATATTAATACATTTGACGATAATAATCCTGTTAATGATCGGGAAGGTTCACCGGGACTTTTTGGACTGGTTCAGGGTAAAGATGCCCTGGTGAAAAATCTCGCTGTTGTTAATGTTGCAGTTAATGCTGATATGTTTGTTCGCATTGGTAATCCATGGAATCCTTTTTGGGAAAATGCGGCCGGTTTATGTAGCGGATTAATTGGCGGCACCATCCAGGAATGTTATGTCACCGGCAAAATATCCGGAGCTATGAGTGTTGGCGGTATCTGTGGAAGTAATAATGGAACTATTCGGAATTGTTACAATGAAGCAAAAGTATCTGGTTCGGCTATGGCTGGAGGACTCTGTGGCTATAATCATAATTCATTTGGTAATGGATATACTGAAGGGATGATCATTAATTGCTATAGTACAGGCTCGGTATATGGTCAGGGTGCTTTCTGCGGCGATAATGATGGTACAATTTATAATTGTTTTTGGAATATAGATACTGCTGGTCTGCAAGATAGTGATGGCGGCACTGGATTAACAACGCAACAGATGATGCAGGCTGCATCGTATATTGGCTGGAATGATGGCACCTGGACTATCGATCAGGGCAATGATTATCCTCGTTTGGCCTGGGAAAACAAGCCTGGAATGGTAATTACCACTGGATACCCCGATAAAACTTATGCTGGTGAAGGTACAGAAACTAATCCTTATCAGCTTGCCTGTCCCGTCGATTTACTTTGCCTTACTTCCAGGCGACCAGACTGGGATAAATATATTATCCTTGTTGCTGATATTGATATGGCAGAAATTGATGACTATATGCCTATCGAACATTTTACCGGAAGCTTGGATGGCCAAAACTATGCAATAAGAAATCTGGAAATTGCTCCTGAACTGCTTGGCCTTGATAGCTATCTTGGTCTTATTCGCAAAGCCGACAATTGTCAGATATCCAATCTGAGTTTAATCGATTATAAATTAGTTAATGTTGATCATATGTATTTTGCAGGAGCATTGTGTGGTTATGCTAACATGTCTACAATCAGTAATTGTTACACATCGGGCACTGTATATGCTTATGGTTTGAGAGTCGGAGGAATATGTAGCTCTGCTACTAATTCGACGATAACTGATTGCCATTCATCATGTAATGTTTTGGGAGGATCTAGAATTGGAGGAATTTGCAGTTCCAACTATAATGGGATAATTAATAATTGCTCTTTTGATGGGTATCTCACAGGTATTGATTGTGTGTCTAATCCAAGTGAAGCAGGTGGAATTTGTAGCTATAATACAGGCACCATCAGCAATTGCTATTGTACTGGAAGTTTAAACCTGTTGACTAAATGGAATTATGTTGGTGGTATCTGCGGCCAAAATAGAGGCTTGATCCAATATTGCTATGCATCTGGTGTTAGTATTGAAGGCGCAGATTATATTGGAGGATTATGTGGCGGTAATATTGAAGCAACTATTGAAAACTGCTATGCTGTTGATTCTGTGATTAAAGGGGATGAATATGGTGGTGGATTAGTCGGGCAAAATGAAGATGGCTATATCGCAAAATCTTATACTGATAACAAAGTGTCGGGCACGAATTATATCGATGGCTTTTGCGGTAGCAATACTGGTGATATATTTACTTGTTATTGGAATACCGAAACCTCAGGTCTATCATCCAGTAACAACTGTACAGGCCTGACAACCGCCCAGATGCAGGATCAAACAATATTTGAATCTGCCGGCTGGGACTTTACCGATATCTGGTGGATGCCGGAAGGCAGTTATCCGCTCTTAAGCTGGCAACGGAATCAATGTATCAATCCTCAGCTCAGCGATATCAATAATGATTGCCTGGTCAATAGCAATGATTTATTATTATTAATCCAGCAATGGACAATTACTCATACTGGCGGCGCTGCTGATATTAATGATGATACCCAGGTAAACCTCGAAGATTTTGCGATTATGACCAACCACTGGCTAACCTGCAGCTATCGTGATCAATCGCTATGCAATTAAATTAGCCGGTTGGCCCGGGCTAGAATTGTTTGGCATCAGGTGAATTTCAAGTTTGCACCTGCTGCACCATCGCATCTTGCTGCGCAAGATTATGCCACCCATTAATATATTGAACTCAAGCGTGACAGCGGCCACCCGGCCGTGATGGATGGCCACTGTGTTGCAGCATTTATTCAATTGAATTCATTTACAGTCCTTCCAAATACATCAGCCGATATCCGCCAACCGCGCCAGCACGAGCAATATATTGTATAGCAAATGAAGATTCTGCGATCCATTTGCGTGCATCTTCGATATTTATACTTTTGAAAAAACGGCGAATTGTGTCATCGCCAACGACTCTTTTCATACCTAAAATTTCGGGGATCGCAGGATCATGACGCAAACGATTTACATCGCTGAAATGTGTGCCATCGCAAAGCGTCGTTAGCGAAAAACTAGTGAGAATATCATAAGGCGATAAAGCATTATTCGATGTGCGAACCACAGGCGAAGTCGCTGCCAGAGCTTGGAAAATCTGAGTCTTTTTCACAAAAGCTGCCCAGGGCACAATCCCGCCAAAAGGCGTCATCGCGTCGTCGGAAGCTTCGACGGTCACCTTGCCGGCATAAGTTTGAAATGGCAAAATCAATTCATCCATTGGGTGAACACTCCAAATTAGGGGAAAATAATATAACTGACGCTATTATAAACAATTAAACCAAATTTGAAACCATTTTAATGATGCAATTGCGGAATTTAGGTTAATATATATTATCTGTATAATAAAAAAAGTGGCCGGGTAAATAATACCTGGCCACTTTTGCTTTATAAGGCATATCCTTAATTGTTATGAGTATATCACTAAAATTTATAATTATCCGCACAAAGGACAATTATAAGAAATATTTGGTTTTCTAGCTGCCGTTGCCTCATCCAGCCTGCCCACGGGGGTACTGATCGGTGCAGCTTTTAATTGCTCAGGATTATTTTTGGCAATCTCTGTCAAGTCAATCATAGCATCACAGAATTTGTCTAAGGTTTCTTTGCTTTCGGTTTCAGTTGGCTCAACCATCAATGCTTCACGCACTGTCATCGGAAAATACATGGTTGGTGGATGGAAACCAGCGTCGATTAATCCCTTGGCGATATCCAGTGCACTTATGCCATATTTAGTCAATAAATTACCCGCACTGAAAACACATTCATGCTTGCATACCTGCCGATAAGGCAGATCATAATGACCTTTCAGTCTTTCTTTGATATAGTTTGCGTTTAGCACCGCATTTTCCGATACTCTCAAACAGCCTTCTTTGCCCAGCATCAAGATATAGGCATAAGCCCGCAATACAATTGCGAAATTGCCATAGAACGGGGCGATATAGCCAATTGATTTTTCACGATTGTATTCTAAGGCAAAAGTCCCATCGTCACGTTTGACCACAAGTGACACCGGCAAAAATCCCAATAGCTTTTCATCAACACCAACTGGTCCGGCACCGGGGCCGCCACCGCCATGTGGGGTTGCGAAGGTTTTATGCAAATTCAAATGTACAATATCAAAACCAATATCGCCAGGCCTTACTTTGCCCATAACCGCGTTCAGATTAGCACCATCATAATAAACCAGTCCATCGACGCTATGAATCAAATCACATATACGCTTAATCTCAGGATTAAATAAACCCAGAGTATTTGGACAGGTCAGCATCAAGCCGGCCACTTCATCATCCATCATTTCCTGTAAGGCATCGAAATCCATAACCCCATCTTTATTACTGGGAACAGTTTTCACTGAATAGCCGGCAATTGCGGCACTGGCCGGATTTGTACCATGAGCTGTATCAGGTACAAGTATGGTAGTTTTCTTATTGCCATTGGCCCGGTGATAAGCAGCTATGATCATAATGCCGGTTAATTCGCCATGGGCACCAGCCATAGGCTGCATTGTAAAACCAGCCATCCCGGTAATCTCACGCAGTTGCATGTCAGTTTCATAAATGACCTGTAATGCACCCTGGGTTAGCATCCCTCCGCCACGCAACTGAGGCAGCAGTGGATGCAGATTGGCAAATCCCGTGTCACTTGCAATCAATTCTGAAACCTTGGGATTATATTTCATTGTGCATGAACCCAGCGGATAAAAATTTGTATCAACGCCAAAGTTTTTATTGCTCAGGTCGGTAAAATGTCTTACCACATCCAATTCGCTTAGTTCGGGGAATTGTGCATCCTGATTGCGAAGCAATTCAGGTTTCAAATTCACTGAAGTGGGCACATCACTTTTGGCAGGCATCACTCCGCAACGGCCCGGTACACTTTTGTCAAAAATCAGTTTCATATCACAGCCTCCAATGCTTCTGCCAGCATACCAATTTGTTGCTTAGTCCTTTTTTCAGTGACAGCTATCAGGATCGAATTATCCATATCATCATAATAGCGACTCAGCGGGAACCCTGCGGCAAAACCTTTTTCAATCAGTTTATTGACCACTTCTGCGGCATTGCCCGGTACATCGATAACAAATTCATTATAGAACCATTGCGCTCCGAATCTAGGGGTAACACCTTCAATTTGTCTTAGCCGCTTATATGCATAGCTGGCCTTATCTGCACACAATTGAGAAATCTGCTTAAAACCTTCTTTGCCCATGAGTGACATATAAATCAATGCACTCAATGCACACAATGCTTCATTGGAACAAATATTAGAAGTCGCTTTTTCGCGTCTGATATGTTGTTCACGGGTTTGTAATGTCAATACGAAACCATCATTGCCATGGACATCTTTTGTCCGTCCGACAACTCTACCGGGAATTTTCCGCATAAATGCTTTAGTGGTAGCCATGAAACCCAAATATGGTCCGCCAAAAGATAATGGCAAACCCAGGCATTGGCCTTCACCGGTTACGATGTCGGCTCCCATGGCGCCGGGGGTCTTCAATATCCCAAGAGCTGTCGGATAGCAGCTGGCTATCAGCAAACCTTTATTAGCATGAACCAATTCGGCAATATCAGTGAAGTCATCGATACAGCCAAAGAAGTTCGGGTTCTGTACGACCACTGCGGCGGTCTTATCATCTATCTGAGCTTTTAACTCATCGCGGTTGGCCATTCCGTCATTATTTTTAGTTGTCACCAGCTCAATATTAAGATTGGTCGTGTATGATTCCAGCATCTTACGATAAATCGGGTTGACACTGTCATCAATAATAATTTTATTGCGTTTAGTTGAAGCTAATGCCATAACTACCGCTTCATAAATAGCTGTTCCGCCATCATAAAGCGAGGCATTGGAAACATCCATTTCTGTCAGGCGGCAAATCATAGACTGATATTCATATATTGCCTGCAATGTCCCTTGGGATGTCTCAGGCTGATAGGGCGTATAAGCTGTGGAAAATTCTCCTCTGCTTACTAATGCACCAATTGCCGCGGGTATATAGTGGTCATAAAACCCTCCCCCTACGAAACAGGTCAGCTCCGTTTTATTTTTCTTAGCCAGCTCACCGATATATTCCTGTACTTCCTGTTGACTTATACCTGTTGGCAATTTCAGCTCGCCACAGCGCAGTTCTTCAGGAATATCAGCAAACAGACCATCCATTGTGGTGTTCAGCAATTCCAGCATTTCCTGCCGCTGCTGATCTGTATTAGCTATAAATGGCATATTTTTTCCTTATGGTAAGGATGGGCTCTGCCCATGCTGTATCATTAATCTTGATTTTTCAAATATTCTTCATAAACGTCACAGTCCATCAGCTTAGAAGCTTCGCTGGCATCGCTTAACTCAATCTTAACCAGCCAACCACCAGCAAATGGTGAATTCTGTAAAGTTTCCAGATTATCTGGCAATTCTTCATTGATTTCGGTAACCTTGCCGCTTAGCGGACTGTTTAAATCGGAAGCTGCTTTAACCGATTCAACTGTGCCAAATGCGGTTCCAGCGGTTACATCGTCGCCGGCTTCTGGCAATTCAAGATATACAATATCGCCTAAGTGTTCAATCGCGAAATCAGTCAAGCCGATTGTTGCGATATTACCTTCAATTTTTGCCCATTCATGGGATTCTGTGTACTTTAGTCCTTGTTCAGCCATTTCATAGTCTCCTGTTATTAAAAGTAGGGTGGGCCATGCCCACGCTGTTCAAATTTTATTTTCTAATTAAAATCTTTATCATAAATTAAACCACTGGCAAAGCGACAGGTGGTTTTCTTCCTTTAAGGTTATTAATGACAATCTGTGCTTTAATCTGCTTATTTCTTACCTGCACAGTAATGTCGCTATCCTTATTCAATTCACAGTCAATCAATGCTAAACCAATTGCACGATTACCTGTTTTATCAGTAAATGTTACATCAGGTAATTCGCCTTCGATAATCCAATAGGGCACCATCGTTCCACTGGTAATATACCCGACTTCTTTATCGCCTGCAAATACTTTACTGCCTGCTCTGGCGATACCTTTATCGATTAATTTGATAGTTTTGATTGTCCGGGGTACAATTGCCTTATTGCTGAAATTGCCATCTTTATATTCAGCAATTGCATTGGCCTGTTTTTGTAATGCTTCCTTACCAATAAAATCGCCTTTAACTTCATCAAAGCTGACTGCAAACTTTGCCAGCGGACAGGCATACAATGGCATTTCGTTACCATCAATATCATCACCCATCTCATGGCCATACAAAGGCAGTGAACCTTCCAGCCGCAGGGTATCACGAGCACCCAGGCCCACAGGTTCGGCTCCCGCTTCAATTAATGCATCCCAGATTGCACAAGCTCCGGCATTTTCGATGAACAGCTCAAAGCAAACCGGTTCACCGGTATAGCCGGTTCTGCTAATGAAGATGTCAACATTGCTTATGGTAATCTGGCTGATATTATTGCGACCATCTGCGGGCAATTTACCTTTTTCAATTAGTCCATTTAGAATCGCTTCAGATTCGGGCCCCTGCAGAGCTATCATCGCAACTTCAGTGCTGCGATTGAGTAACTGCACATCATAATTGGCCGCAAAACTGTTCAAATAGGTCCAATCCTTATCCAGATTAGAGGCATTTACAACCAGCAAAAACTCATCCTCAGAAGGGCGATACAAATATGCATCATCAATGGCACTGCCTGAGGCGGTAGGGATAATGGTATATTGTGCCTGTCCTACTTCTAATGCAGCTGCATTATTACTTAGAGTATATTGCAGAAAATCCAGGGCTCCGGCTCCGCTAATTATAAATCTGCCCATATGCGAAACATCAAATAGCCCGGCATTCCTGCGGGTGGCTAAATGTTCTTTTACGATCCCTGCGGGGTATTGAATTGGCATTTCCCAGCCGGAAAAATCTACTATTTTGCCACCTAAAGCAATATGTTTATCATAGAATACTGTTCTTTTCATATTAAAATCTCACATTATGGGCTGTAAACTATAGTTTATTATAAAAAAAAGAGGATTATAGCAAATCTCACATTGCCATAACCCTCTGTCTTAATCTTATATCTACCGCCAGGGTTGCCTGCCGGTGTAATTCAGAGTTTCGTCAAAACAAGATCCTTTTGCCTGAGAGTTTCTTGGCCTTTATGCCACTTGCCCCTTCGGCTCTTTCATTTCGGTCTGGAAAGTATCTCTCTTGTTTGTCAGCCGATTTAATTTTCAGCAAGTAATTATCCGCATTAATGTCTGAAATTCAACCATAATCTATAAAAATAACTTAAAAAATCCCTTTTGCCGCAAACCTGGCCGAAAAACCATTAAAAATTACCAATATTAACTGTTTTTGGACTTCCATAATCGTATAATACCATGCTAATATTTGTTAATCATAATTTCACCTTTGACCAAGAAATACTATGCAAAACCCATTAGTTGAATTCAGCCTCTTATGCTTCGTTTCGATGTTTACCATGACCAATCCCTTAGGAGCTGTCCCGATTTACACCTCTTTTACCAATGATTTATCCGCTAAAGAATCGCAAACCGTTGCATATAAAGCAGTTCTGACGGCCTTTGTGCTGTTGTGCCTTTTTGCAATCGCTGGTCAGCTGATTTTTAACTTTTTTTCCATTTCGATTCATAGTTTGAAAATAGTTGGTGGCCTGATATTTCTGGCAATGGGTTGGGAAATGCTCCAGGCCAAACTTAACCGCTGCCAGCAGCCCAATGAAACCAAAGGCCAATTTATCGATGATATCTCCATAACTCCTTTGGGCGTTCCCATGCTTTGTGGCCCCGGTGCCATTACCAATGCCATAATCCTGATGAATAGTTGTGAAAATGCGACGATGGTAACAATATTATTCAGCTCATTAACGCTGGTGATGTTATTATCTTTGCTGATTTTGATTTCGGGCAAAAGACTTTTAGCTGTTCTGGGCAATAATGGCAATAAAATCATGATGCGATTGATGGGTTTGATCGTTATGGTCATAGCCGTAGAATTTTTCTTTGCTGGCCTTAAACCTATTGTTCAGGATATGATGACTAAATAACTTAAACTGACTATCAGTCAGTTTGAAAGTTAAAAACTAACAGTTAAAAGTTAACAGTTGCGGTATTTACCTGCGGTAAAGGCTAATTTAACAGAGATTAATTAAAGTATCAGTTGGACTATTGCAGAATGATTAAAGTAGCCTGAGATTAATCCGGGATTGGTTCAAGGTTATTTTCTATGAGCTTTTTATTCAATTTTTTCTTGAAATTATTCAAATGGGCCCGCATTTCAGGATTGGTATTTTCCAGCAGGGCGTTCATCATTTTTGGTGAGATATTCTTCATTCGATCGTGCCGCGGGTCATTGGGGTTTTTCTTTCGTCTATCAACGATCCCGTCAATAATTTTATTTACCAGGGCATCTTGTTCGGCCTGTGGCATTTTTTCAAATTTATCGATTTCTTTTTCTATCATTGGCTTAAAGGCTTGCATCATATTGGTCATGAGCTGGATTTGCTGATCTTCATCGAGGCTTTCAAAGTATTCTCTGCCGGCATCGCGGTTCTGTTCTTCTTTTTCAGGTTTGATGGTCTCGATATAATCACGTTTCTTTTCAGAACTGAGCTTGCCAAAGTCCTCTGAAGCCAGATAATTGACTTTTTCTTCGACCGGGGCATCTTTTTCGGGCTGATTAGAATTGAAATATAATATGCAGGCCGTTACCGATCCGGCAAGAATAAGGCCTGCCAGCGATGCTATGATAATTGTAGATGTTTTATTTTTCATGTTTACCTCGCTAATTCCCCGACATGGCCATCGCCAAACAAATAGTTCATGGCTCCAGGTTTGCCCGGATCATTGTGAAAAGTTGAATAATCGTACATTATCGGGGTATTGGTTTCGCCCCATTTTTTGCCCAGAAATGTTCTTTTTACCTGCTTGCCACAGAGAAAAGCAGGGTATTCATAGCTTGAGCCTTCGGTTTCATAATAATTTTTGTCATTGTCAGCCGGGCAACGCAATACTTCCAGATTATCGATATAGTTTCCCATCGCCTCAGCGAAGCTGGGCATATCAGGTTCCAAAGATGGCATCTGAGCGGCAAATGGCATGATATCATGATTATCATCGAGATACATCCGCAGACACTGGCCAATACCTCGGAGATTGCTGCGGCAGGCAACCCGGTTTGCGCTGCGTCTGGCACTGGATAAAGCCGGCATCAGCAGGCTGACCAGTAAGGCTATGATGGAAATAACCACCAAAAGCTCAATTAATGTGAATCCTCGTTTTGATTTTGACATTTTTAAAAGTTTTCCAGAAAGAAAATAAGTATATGCTATATGAATTATACCCGCTTATCTTGAAAAGGTTACATAGAATGGGATTTTTTACTGGTGAGATTAATAAATAAGGGAAACTGGACACCGATTGGTCCCGATGGGGGGATTTACCAGTAATTTGCCAAAAAAGCCGTTTTCATGCCTGTAAGAGGGTTTTTCATAGTTGCGGTGATCGTCCCCAGAGCTATGGGGATCATCGCCAGAGTTATGGGAGTCATCCCCAGAACTATGGGGCTCATCGCCAGAACTATGGGAGTCATCGCCGGAGCTATGGGAATCATCGCCGGAGCTATGGGGACTATCGCCAGAGCTATGGGGGGCATCGCCGGAGCTATAGGAATTATCCCCGGAGTTGATTTTGCGGCTTCAAGCCGTTTTTTGCCCGGCAAACCACCATTTGGAGTTGTTAAGGCCATAAAAGATAGAGGTAGAAGGCGTACAAAGTTAGCATTAAAGAACCTTCCAGGCGGCTAAACTCGAAATTGCTGCGCATAAGAGGGAGAGCCAGTAAGCTCATTAGTGCTAACATGATTAAATCCTGACTGGCCAAATCAGGAAATCTTAAAGGTGATAGGATAGATGAAATGCCCAGGATTCCCAGTATATTAAAGATATTTGAGCCAATTATGTTGCCAACAGCGATATCCGGCTGACGTTTCCATGCAGCGATAACAGATGTAGCTAACTCGGGCAAACTTGTTCCGGCACTGACAATAGTTAATCCTATTAAAGTCTGTGATATCCCAAGGGATTGTGCCAGATCAATAGAACCGGTTATTAGCATTTTTGAGCCGATCGCTAATAAAATTAAGCCAGACAGTACATACCCGCCTGAATAATACATTTTTTTGGGCTTGGATGTCGGGGTAGGGTCAGGCTTTGTTTGTAAGCGGGATTGTCGCAATGTGTATATTGTATAAATAATGGCCAGTGTTAAAAGCAGGCAGCCTTCCAATCTGGACAGAAAACGATTGCTAAGAAAGTAAATAGCCAGTGTTGTAAATATTAACATAGCCGGGATATCTTTTTTTATCAAAGATATACTGATATTGACAGGACAAATGATGGCGGAAAGCCCCAGAATAAATGCTATGTTAAAAATATTTGAGCCAACGACATTGGCTACGGCGATATCTCCTGCATCTTTCATGGCCGAATAAGCACTTACAGTCAATTCCGGAGCGCTGGTGCCAAAGGCTACTACTGTTAATCCAATCGCCAGAGAATTGATTCCCAGGTGTTCTGCCATGGCAACTGAACCTTTAACTAAAATCTCAGCTCCAAAGTACAATATTACAAGTCCGCCTGCGATTAACAAAAAGGATATCATAATAAATTATACCCGCATAAGTCTTTACAATAAAAGCCCACTACCAGTACATTGTCTAGACAATTAATGTCTGGACAATGTACAAGAGAATGGGATTTTATTGATTATTGCCTAGTTTTGGTTTTTAGTAAAGTTCAACTTACCGCCGGCCAGCAGGATCTGGCGATCACGGTCGCTCAGCTGGAATCGGCAAACAAAGTCAAAACCCTGAGTTATGTTCTTAACGGTGAAGGTCTCAGCGCTTTCGATGGCTTGGCGGAATTCATCTACTTCCAGTCTGTCCTCAGCCCTGATGCGGTCATAATCGGCGGGATTGTCGAAAAATGCCGGGGTGATGGCAAAATTTATCAGGTTCGCCAGATGAATACGTTCGGCAGATCTAGCTATTACCAGTTTTAAGCCCAGATACATCGGGCACAGGGCGGCATGTTCGCGGCTGGAGCCCTGACCATAGCTTTCAGAGGCAATGATTACGCCATGGCCACCCCTGGCTTTCAGTTCTAAGGCCCGGTCAGCAAATGAAGGTTTGCCCGCTTCGTTAAAGCAGTTAAATACATATTTGGCATATTCGGGCACATTGGAACGGTATTTCAGAAAAGTTCCGGCAGGCATGATATGGTCAGTGGTGATTTTGTCGCCGCAGTGTAACAGAACCTGACCATCCAGTTTTTCCGGTGGCACCTGGCCAGCTGGCGGTGTTACGATAGTGTCGCCCCGGATAACTTCAGCATTTTTCGCTTCATTAAGCGGCAGCGGCATATCAATCATGCGGTCATCAATAGCGATAGTATCCATTTCAATGATAGATGCTGCTTTTATGCCAAAGAGTTCCGGCAGTTTTCGCGGATCAGTTATTTTACCGGTCAGGGCACAAGCTGCGGCGGTTTCGGTACTGACCAGATATACTTTATCACCTGTAGTGCCAGAACGGCCCGGGAAGTTGCGATTAAAGGTACGGATACTTACTTTGCCATTACCAGGAGAAAATCCCTGACCAATACAAGGTCCGCAACTGTTTTCCAGAATACGGGCACCAGAGAGGATCAGCTCATTCAGTGATCCATTGCCAGAGAGGATACTGAGGACCTGACGGGAACCCGGGGCGATACCCAGTTCAACATCTTTATGAACGGTTTGGCCCTTGAGCATGGCCGCTACGGTCATTAAATCACGATAACTGCTATTGGTGCAGCTGCCAATTAAGACCTGACTGATTTGGAGGTCTTCGATTTCGGAGACCGCTTTGATATTGTCCGGGCTGGATGGGCACGCCGCCATCGGTACCAGCTCGGCAAGGTCAATTTCGATAATTCTATCATATTTGGCATCTTCATCCCCGGCCAGGGCTATATAGTCCTGACTGCGTCCCTGAGCTTTTAAGAAAGCTTCAGTTTGGCTGTCCGAGGGGAAAATAGAGCATGTAACTCCAAGTTCAGCCCCCATATTAGTAATAGTAGCGCGTTGGGGAACCGTTAAGCTGGCAACACCGGGGCCAAAATATTCAGCTATACAGCCGACATTTCCCTTGGTGCTTAAAATGCTGAGTACTTTGAGGATAACATCTTTGGCAGCGACAAAGGGGCTCAGGGCCCCGGATAATTTAATACCGATAACCTTGGGAGTGTTCAGATAAAATTCTCCGCCACCCATAGCAACGGCAACATCGAGACCGCCGGCACCGATTGCGATAGAACCTATGCCTCCGGCAGTAGGGGTATGGCTGTCACTGCCTAGCAGGGTCGCCCCGGGTTTAGCAAATCTTTCCAGGTGAACCTGATGGCATATACCATTGCCGGGACGACTGTGATAGATACCCATTTTGCGGGAAACCGATTGCAGATAAAGGTGGTCATTGTGATTTTCTGGACCAAATTGAGACATATTATGATCAACATAACTGACTGAAAGATCAGTTTTTACAGTGTCAATGCCCATAGACTCAAATAGCAGCATTGCAGTAGTTCCGGTGGCGTCCTGTGTCAGAGTCTGGTCTATTTTGATTCCGATTTCTTTTCCAGTTTGATAGTTGCCCTGGACAAGATGATTTTTGAGAATTTTTTGGGTTAAAGTTTCAGCCATTGTAATGTTTTCCTGATAAATTCCTGTTAAAATTTAGGAGTTTTTCTTGCCAGATACCTCTCTGGCACGTAAGGTAGAGTTACTATTATGATTATTTTAAGATTTTTTCTTAATAATGACAGGGCAATATCAACAAAAAGAATAATATTTTGTTCCTTTGACATAAAAAGATAAATAATCTTAATTTATGGTATAAAGCTGCCGATAGTAATAATAAGGCTTTTTTGTAAGGTTAGCAGTCCGGGGGGTGGGCCTCAGAGGACGATTAATTCAAAAGGGTACAGGTGTGTATTTACCGTTAGGCTATTTGCTTTTGTCTAGCTTTTTGCATATAATAGTTTTGTGGTATTTTGTATAAATCAATAAGAAAACTGATGCACAAAATTCAGTTATGATAGATTGAGTGGCTTTGTGGGGTTTTTAATGATACAGGAGATGCAGTAAATGAAAGTTCTTATGTTGGGATGGGAGTTTCCTCCCTTTATATCTGGTGGGCTAGGAACAGCTTGCTATGGGTTGACTCGGGCCATGAGCAAATTGGGCACCGAGGTGGTTTTTGTATTGCCCAAAGCTGTGCCAGCGGAATATTCTTCTCATGTGAAGATCGCCAGTCCCAGCAAGACCGTTGCATCTCGAATTGCAGCCAATGAGGTATTTCCTGAAAGTGAACTCGAAAATGTGATTTTTAGAACGGTACCATCGGCTTTACAGCCCTATCAGAGACCTGAAAATTATCAGGAGGTGATGACTGAAATGGGTTTGCCTGCTGAACCTGGTTTTGAAACTTTTGAAATAACTCATCAGCAGGTCACGACTCAGGAAGTAAAACAGGAAAATTCAAATGGTGGTCAGGTATCTGGTCATTATGGTGGAGACCTTTATTCAGAAGTGCATCGTTATGCAAGATTAGCGACCCAGATAGCTCGTGATGAAGAATTCGATGTGATTCATGCCCATGACTGGATGACTTATCCGGCAGGCTTAGCTGTCGCGGCGATGACGGGTAAACCATTAGTTGTGCATATTCATTCTACTGAATTTGACCGGTCTGGCGAAAATGTTAACCAGATGATTTATGATATCGAACGACAAGGTCTCCATGGTGCCGACAAAATCATAGCTGTCAGTTGTCTGACCAGAGATGTCGTTGTTGCCCGTTATGGTATTAATGCGAAAAAGGTTTCTGTGGTATATAATGCCATCGAGCGTAATGGCAGTTTTGTTCAGGGTGCCAAAGGTGGCATTGCGAAAGATGAAAAGATCGTTTTGTTCCTGGGGCGTATTACCATGCAAAAGGGCCCGGAATATTTCATAGCAGCAGCTAAGAAAGTTTTGGAAGTCATGGACAATGTCAAATTTGTAATGGCTGGTTCTGGCGATATGGTTCGACGTACAATTGAATTGGCAGCAGAGATGGGTATAGGGCATAAAGTTCTTTTCACCGGTTTTTTGCGTGGCGATGATGTCGACAAGGTATTCAGAATGGCAGATTTGTTTGTGATGCCTTCGGTTTCGGAGCCTTTTGGCTTGGTACCGCTTGAAGCATTGCGTAATGATGTGCCGGTATTGATAAGCAAACAAAGTGGAGTTTCAGAAATACTTACTCATGTTTTGAAGGTCGATTTCTGGGATGTCAATGAAATGGCAAATAAAATTGTCGCTGTTTTGCGGCATCCGCCTTTGCATGCGACTTTGCGGGAACATGGCAATTTTGAAGTTCGTAAGTTGTCATGGGACGATGCTGCTCAGAGATGCGTGGAAGTATATGAATCACTGTTTCCATCGCTGGCACCAACGATTTGAAGAAAGTGAAAAACAAAATATAAAGAACGGGAGTTGAGTGGGGAGGTTGCCTCACTCTACTATAATCTAAAAGTTAAGATTGCTTACAAAAGGATTAGACATGGCATCAGTATGTTTTTATTTTCAAGTTCATCAGCCTTACCGATTGGCTCGTTATAGCGTTTTTGATTCTCATCATAATTATTTTGATGAGCAAAAAAACGCTGAAATTTGTCGCAAAGTAGCGACTAAGTGCTATTTGCCAGCAAATCGGCTCATGCTTAAACTTATTGACCAGTATCAGGGTAAATTTAAGATTTCTTATAGTTTATCTGGTGTTCTGATTGATCAGCTGGAACAGTATTGTCCGGAAGTTCTCAGCACCTTTCATGCCTTGGCCCAGACAGGCTGTGTCGAATTTTTGAATGAAACATATTATCATAGCCTTTCTTTCCTTTATTCTAAGGAAGAATTTAAAACCCAGGTATTAAAGCATCGCCGCAAGATTATGGATTTGTTTGGGCAGGAGCCTACCGTCTTCCGCAATACCGAGCTTACCTTCAATAATGATGTCGCTAATTTTATGAGTGATATGGGTTATAAAGGTGTTATTTGCGAGGGCGCTGACCATGTATTAGGTTATCGCAGTCCTAATTTTCTGTATAATACTCCTGGGAATAGTGATCTGAAACTATTACTAAAGAATTATCGTCTCAGTGATGATATTGCCTTTAGATTTTCCAATCAGGGTTGGCCTGAATGGCCATTGACTGCTCCGAAATTCAGTAAATGGGTTGATCAGGTCAATGGTAATGGCCATACAGTTAATTTGTTTATGGATTATGAAACTATTGGCGAGCATCAATGGGAAGATACTGGTATTTTTGAATTTCTCGATCATTTACCAGCTGAAATTCTTAAACATCCTGATAATAATTTTAAGACACCATCGGAAGTTATTGAAACCTATGATACTGTAGGCGATTATGATGTGCCTTATATGATCAGCTGGGCTGATATGGAACGTGATCTTTCTGCCTGGCTGGGTAATGCTATGCAGGCCAATGCCTTACATGAAATTTATCGTCTGGAACAGGATATTAAATCTGCTAACGATCCAGAACTGCTGGAAGATTGGCGCAGATTGCAAACATCAGATCATTTCTATTATATGTGTACAAAATGGTTCTCAGATGGCGATGTGCATAAATATTTCAATCCTTATGACAGCCCTTATGATTCATATATTAATTTTATGAATGTAATGGACAATCTTCAAAGTCGTTGTCGTAAGATTAATAAAAATGCATCGAAGAAAAATATTAGCCAAATGGATCATTTGGCACTATAAAATACAAGATTAGATTTATAAGCGGGACTATAAAAGGTTCCGCTTTTTTTATGCGCAATAACACATGGTTTTCAGCAGTTATTAGAATGAAATGATATGAAATATATTAGGGCTTGCTCAAAAACGCAATAAATGGTTCAGGAAATATTTATTTGTATGATTTTCATTGTATTGGCATGGCG
>JAEIOG010000063.1 GCA_016342495.1 Phycisphaerae bacterium | reverse complement strand
AATGAGAGCTTAATTCATAGGTAGATACTAGTTTTCTTTTACTGAAAAAGTAATTCCAGATAATTTTAGTAGGAATTACAATTGCAAAAATGGATATAATAAAGCTAAATGGTTCAAATGCTTCTAATGAAGTAATAAGCAGACCATCGATACCCTGAAAAATAATTAATATGCTGCAAAGAGCGATATTAATTATGCAGCTGAGTAATAGAATTCTACTGCTAAAACGCTCAATACCTGTGCGAAATACTTTTCTGGCAATTATTATTGATGATAATACAGCTATCATCAAAGAACAGCCAAAGCATATATTCCAGAAATACTGAGGCATTTTAATCTCTTTGGGACTTCATAATCAAAGGAGGTACCGTTTCAATTAGTCGTTTTTGCAGTTGTTTGCCAGCTCCAAGTTTTATGGAAACTTCCTTGATGACAGTTTCAATGCTTTGCTGGTTTAGTTCAATTTCGCCATCATTAACCATCTGGGATATATAAAGTGTGGTCGATAGAATAATCGAAGCGGCATCGGTTTCAGGGTCAGATGCTTCATCAAAGCCCAAAGCTCCAACTAGTTGGGGGCCCTGCTCAAAACTAGGCCAGTTTTCAATTGCTTTGGTTTTTAAGTCCAATACGAATCTAAGGACAGATTGCCAGGCTTTTTCCAGTAGGTCAATTCTGGAAGGTAATAACTTAGTTAGGGTTTCTTTGGCAGTATCATAGCCCAATTCTTTGGATTTATATTCCTGATAAGATAATTCTTGTCGTTTTTGCCATGCTTCCAGCTCCCCAGGCGATGCTTGAAATGCCCAGGCATAAGAGCTGCAACGATCACAAAATTCAATATGTTTTGTGAGATTATCATCCTTACAGCCATTATTGATATAGTCTTGCAGAGTATCCAATGGCGGACATTTATCTTCGCTGACAACGGTATTTATTACATTATGAAATGTAAGAATTTCATTTAATTCAGTTTTACAATTCTGGCAGGATTGGATATGGCTCTGGACCGATTTAGCCTGCTCTGGACTTAACTCGCCATCAATATAATCCTGAATTATTTCTTTACCGGGACATTCCATTTGATATATCCTTAATATATTGCTATATCGGTTTCATCAACCAATATAAAGAGAAGTTAATTATTGGCCTTACTATTGAAGATTGTTCGCAACTGATTCATATCATGCCAATAGACCCGCTTACACTCTTTATCTTCTTTGTCATAGGTCTTGGCCATCTCCAGATAAGTAAATCCTCGTGATTTCTGGATTACTACCTTTTTTGAAAATGGCTCATGATCTTCCAAGATATCCTTAGCCAATTGGAAGATTTCATTGTTTTGAACCTGAACTTCAACAGCTTCAGGCTGTTTGCCACCAGTTAAAGAAGGAGACATTCTGATACCATTGGTTTCAAATAAGTCTTTTATATGTCGATCTCGGATGATGTTTTTACGGCTTCGGCACAGGTCTCGAAAGGTATTATGCAGGCAAATCGTGAAAGGTAACTTGCGAGTTTCCTGTTTAAATAAGGCGTCGGCTACCGCATCGGCGGCCAGTTCGTGGACAACTTCAGCTTCAGGGATCATACGAAAACCTAGGGTATTTCTTAGGTATAAAAGACGGGGAATGCACATCGTAACCAACTCTTCATGAAGCTTACCTTCCCCCTGAAGAATCCGTAAAGCATATTCATTTGCCAGTTCAAAATCCATTTTTAACTCCAAAACAAGGACTAATTATTGGTTTGATAATACCTGCTTATACTTAAAAACACAATTATAAAATCACATAGATGAGGTTTCTATCATTTCTTAAGCCTCTATTGAGTTGGTTTCAATCTATTGCGGTAAGAGCTTGTAAAATAACTATTTATGAGTTATCTATCCTTATCTATTGAGGCTAATAGTATAAAGAATAGAGATAGATAATAGAAAAATGGATAATATTCATGGACACCTGGGGCAATGTTGCTTGTCAGAACTGGAATGGGACGGACTGTTTAGTTTTGATGGGATATTATAATATCAGATGTTTCGTGACATACTTGCACCTATTTCACCAATAGTATCTCTGGCATATCTTTTATACATATCCCATGAGCCTTTTCAGCAGATATCAGGGGAGACATTTTACTCCTGTTAGATAACGAGATAAAAGTCAAATAACCTGGCTTTGCAAATAATTAACACTACAATTACAGGATCGACATAGTAGGACTTTCTTAATCGGAAATGCTTTGCGGCTCTGGGGGCGAAGGGGAAACAACAATCTTGCTCTTTGTTATCTTGATTTCCAAATCTTCCCTAAGATGCTCGAACTTTTTTAGAGCTTTAGCTGGCAGCTTGATTGAGTAGCGATAATAATCTTTACCATTTTTCACATCTGATTTTAATCTTAATATTTTTGCCATAATACATTTTGAGGATGGACACACCACCATCTGGTTCAAGAGAATATCAATAATTGATAATCTCCTGGAAGTTACGGCTATCTGCATAAACAATATAATCTTTTTTATATCCATCATCACAAAGCTCCACCTTAATAAGAACCTTTCGGCCATCATGCTCTGCAATAATAGAGCTATTTGTGAACTTGATAAATTTATATTTTCTACTAAAATCCAAAGTGTAGTTGCCCAGCTCAATAAACCAGTTGCCTGCTTCATCCTGAACAAAATGCTCCATAAGCTTATTTTGGATATCTTTAGTTATTGGTTGTTTTATGTATTTTCTTGCCATTTTTAACGCACATTTTTTTATGTGGCTGTGCATTCCACGTTTAGTTAATAGTACATGGAATTTAATCTTTATAAATGTTTCGGGTACCCGAAATGAAAAAGCTGCTATAAGTACTTAACCTACAACAGCTTATATTTTAAATGAGCAGGATGGTAATTAGTGACTTGTAGATCACAAACCAACCTGCTCATTTAAAATATTTTCCCAAAATTCATCATTAATTGCCGGACAGATTTGGTTGAGGAAGTCTTTCATATATTTGATTTTGGCAGCGAGAATTGTATCTTTTTGAGACCACTGCATTACTTTTTTATGGTTCCGGGTTACCATCAAGCAGGCAAAGGTCACCGCCTTATCTTCTTCCAAGCCAGTTGCGGCATATAGTGATGCAAAGCCTTGCATGGGATGATTATAGACACCGACATCGGTAACACTCTGAGCCGCAGCCCCACCATTGCCATACTTAAAGTCCGGGTCATTTAGTCTAGCCCAGGCTGGGTCTTTATAATATGCATCGCCATTGAGCTGCTGCTCGATCATGTGATAATATTCATGATGAATCACATCGGCATGATAGCCATTTTGCGTATGGCCTCGGTAAATATCATAATAAAGGGTTTCTGTATAATAATCCGGAATAGCAGCTCGATACTGCCTGCCAACTTCCAGATTCTTACAAAAACATATTTGTTTCAAACCTGTTTTAACAACAAAAGCTGGTGGGTATTTTGAAAATTCAGAAGAAAAAAGGGTTATATATTCTTTCAGACGAGACAAATCAGTTTCAGTCAGATCATCACTTTTTAGCGAATCCCAGCTGGGCTTAGCAAAATCATTATAACTGAACTTAACGCCATAAGTATTTTCTAGGCGAGCAAGCTTCTGTATATGCAGAGGCTGACATATTTGGTGAATCTGGGCTTTTGAGCCACAGCCAGCCAATGCCAGCAACATGATTATACATGTGGTAAATTTATAATTGTGATAGTCATTCTTCACGGTAATTTATGCCCTGGCTCAATTGACATCATCCCCTTCGCTCCTGTTCCATTACAGAACATTCAACGCTACTACGGGACACTCCGCCCCCTGTGTCTAGCATCGGTACTCTGACACTTATAGTTGTAACTACTTGTGCTTCTTTGGAATAAGGTAATACAATCGATTCTACGACGGATCCTATTTTTTCATTCATAGGTATTTGAACTATATCTCCTAGCCTAACTTCTTCTCCAGAACAATAGTAAAAAAAATATTACTCCGGCAATTAAATAGAAGTGACGATAATTCTTGATTTATTGCAATAAAGCCAATATTCAAGCTTTAATGGGTAATTAAGAACTTCGAGGAAAATGCTTGCTCATACTATTTAATTGCCGACATAATAATATAATTTTTAAGTTCGACAAGCTTCGGTTCCCGCTGAGAACCTTACTTATCTTCATGACACACTTTTTTGCGTAACACAAATATATATTTGCTAAACAAACAACCCACAATAAAGAAACAGCTAATAATTTGCGCCATCGTCAGCCCAATAAAAATAATTTCATTATTACGTATAAATTCTATGAAAAATCTAAATATTGCATACACAAATAAATAAACAAAAAGCAAGCGACCCTTTGCATATTCTTTCTTATAAAGCCAAAACATAAATATAAAAATACATAATGAAGCAAATGCAGAATATAGCTGCGTCGGATGGACAGGCAATGAATGAAGGGTTGCGTGTGCAATCACCTTGTCATTCAATTGATGAATAAATGCGGGACTTCCAATAATATTACCCATAAAATCGATATGCTTGGGGAAAGATACTGCTAAAGATGAATTAGTAATTTTGCCATAACAACATCCCCTGCAAAAACACCCCAATCGTCCAACAATTAATCCTAAAGGAGTAGCCACTGCAATTATGTCGAAGACTCCTCTGATAGGTAAGTGCGATAATTTACAATATAAAATGATAGAAGGGATTGTCAGCAATAGCCCACCATAAAAAACCTGCCCACCATTAACAAAATCAAATGCCTGGTTCCACTTGTTTTCAAAATCAGTATGGTATTGTAAAACATAAAAGATTCGGCTTCCAACCAATATTGCAAACGTAATAACCAGCAAAAGATTTCCAAGCTTCTTAATATTGTATCCTTGCTGGATACCTAAAATAATTATCAAAATACCTGCAAAAGTTATCCCTAAACCATACAATATCGGATATGCCGCTATGGATATTTCTGAAAATCTTATTAGATAAGGATGCATTTGGATTAACCTTCAATTATTGTTTGATAGCTTCTTTAGCAAATCCTTTTCTAGTTTGGCCATTCCTTGGCTTTGATAACCCAACTCTTTAGCTACAATAAGATGCTCTGCTGACTGGTTATACTTGCCTTTTTCATAGCCAATGCATGCCAGATAAAAGAATGCTTCTGCATTTAATGGATCATAATTTATTGCTTTTCGCAATGCTTCATATGCATTGTCGATTTGCCCGCTACTCAAATATAAAACGCCTAAATTATGATATTTTTCGGCATTTTGAGATAGCATATGTTCTGGAATATGTAAGCTTTCCCATTTCAACATCACTTCTGCATATTGTTTATTTCCTAGCAATGCATTAATTTCATCAATACATTCACTGATTTCTCTGTCGGCTACAACACTTGCTATTATTTTTGGAACCCAGATTGATAATGCAAAAAACCAGATTGCTATCGTTATTAATATTTTCCTAAATGTTATTTTATTATATTTTTCATCTGAAATGATAAATACAAATATCCATAGCGATAATGGCCCTGCTAAAACTAACCAATTTCCTTTTAAAAATATGATTGTCAACAAGAACAAGCCTAGGGAAATCAATAAAGATAAGATATGATTAGCTTGAATTTTCATTATAATACGATTGTTTTGACATTTAATAAAATGTTTATTCATGATCAAAATACTGTAAAGCAATACCATCCATATTTTTGAAAACTTTCACTTCCATACCCATAGATTCTATTTCAGATTTAAAAACATTTAATTCAGCATCGGTAAGCGAAGAAATAGTTTTGCCAGTATCTCCCCAATTCTTATATATTCTATCAAAAACATATATGTGAATTGGATAATTAGGCCTATTTTCCCCTTTCGATATTATTTTTTCTCCTGTAATACTATCGATTGAATAACTTTCCGTTTCAAATATTGTTTGAGCCATTTCTTTTATTAATGTAAAATTATCAATATCATCATCTTTCCGTCTTTCTTCCTTATCAATAGCTGAGATAATCATATGGGGAGATATTCGCACCGACAGACTTGTCCTGTACAAGCTATAAACACATCGGCTTTCATCATTTAGTTCATATACTTTATAAGCGAGAATCCCATAGCCTTTCTCTTCATTATCATCTACCTTGTTATTTTCACATCCACATCCATAAAAAGACAAAATACTGGGGAAAAATATTATTACCCAAATCCCCTGTATTAACTTACTGTTCATTATACAATCCTCTATCATAAATTATTGACAATGTATCATTTTCAACAAATTTGCAATAATTGCTATCATTGGAAGGTGCTAAAAATTTATATTGAATTTGAGATGTAAATTTGCTTTTTTACCCACAAATTTGTCCGGTGAGCTAGTGTTTTGGACTAGTTTTTATTAGTCGACGTCCATACCAGAAGGAGCACACAAAAAACCACACCATTGGTCATAATTAATAGCACCGCTTGTACCTGGATCTCTATGTTCAGGTTTACTTGGATCATCAATATATTGGTTTTTGGGATCTTTACATCTCACTTCAGTATTTCCAGGTTTATGAGTCCACGTATACAGCCACTTACCAGGCGCCTCTTCCCTCCACCAATGATAATCATTGAACCAATTGTTTGAACCAGGGGAATTAAAATAAGCAGAACTAACTGCGACTCCAACTTTCCTACTGCCAGCAAGACATTTTCCACATGATGGTACATCTGTCATACCATCAGTTTTAGCACCAGCAATAACGTCAGAACATGTCAATGTATAGTTTGTTCCCCCACCAAGTCTTGACGATTGATTACCGCTTATATTCCCTGGATTTTCAAATGGATTTTCACCTGGACCAGCAGGATCATCACAGGCAAAACGATAACAATTCCCTTTGGAAGTACCCCCTTGTCCCCAATCTTTCTGTAGTTGTTTGAAATATTTTTCTTCCTCTTTTTTTGAACACCCTCCCGTTGGGTCGGTTAACATAATGGGATTGCTTTTTACATATTCATACAGATTCATCCCATCAATATATTGACTTAAAGTTTTTTTTGTACCATCCGAGTTAGGCACAATCGGCCCATTAGTAAAAATAAATCGCGGCCCGCCTTTGGAAAAAAGTACCACCGGCTTTGTACCAATCGAATCCTGTTGTAAAAACCTTCCAGTTGCTGGATCGTAAGTGGCATGTAAATCTACAAAAAGAGCTAAAATTGCCGAAATTAACATTATTATTGCAGATAATTTAAATAGCTTCATTGTTAACATCTCCTAATTTATTTAATTCGTATTGTTAGAAATTGGTGTATTTGGAATAATCTGTGGCGGCCTTAAATCTGACAAACCTTTGGGTAGGAAATCAGTTGGATGCTTCAGCCTGTGATTAGGAATTGCATAGCCATACTTCTTAATTTCTCCTTGGAGGGTATGTTCGATATTAGCTAATTTACCTGCGGCCTTAGGCATAAGGTCATAGGCATGGGAGAACATTACCAAAGCTTGAGTTTTATTGTCATGATCGGACAAGCAATGACCACGGGTTTCCAGAAATAGCCGGGGTGGTTCGTACCCACGCTGATTAATATTTCCATATCCTAGCTTAATACTAATCGTCACAATTCCATATTTTTATGGTACCCATCGATTTTGAGGTCGCTAATTTTGTTGAATCTGGCGAAAACAACAATGCGTCGACACAGGATCGTTCCATATAGTAAGCGTCTTCGTAGTTTATTATTTTAACAAGTTTATTATTGTTCAGGTTCAACAGATAAACAAAACCCATCATGTCATCGTGACTATAAATAGCCATAGCCAGATACTTGCTATTTGGGCTGACTGCCATTGCAGATGCCTGCCAATTGTGAAAATCTCGTGGATAATTTCCAGACCAAAGTTTTCTTAAATTATGGCCAGTGACAGTATCAATAACAAAAAGCCCGCCCCTGCTTTCAAATAAATACAACTTATTGCCGTCGTGAGAAAATACCATTCCATTAACAGTTCCGTCTGTTGGCCTTATATGCCATAAAAGTTTTCCTGTATAATTATCAACAACAATTGTTTCATTGTCCCACCAACCAGCAATAGCTGTATAGGCTCCATCATTTGAAATAGCATAGTCTGTTAGGACTCCCCAGTTTCTCCTGTTGGCTACGGGGCCTACCCATCTAAAATCATCTATGTCAGGGCCAATTATAGATAATTTCAAACCTGGCTTTTCAGGGGCGTTATTGCTATCACGGTTCTGTGCGGCATCTTCTTCATATAGTCCCACAACAAACTTACCATTAGCACTGGTTTTGAAACCTTTATTTGAGTATGAATGCCAGCCTTGAGGAACCACTATTTCCTTTTTAAGTTTTCCAGTCGTAGAATCAAGAATCATTATTTTTGCTTTGGCATCAGTACAATTGCTTACGCATTGGCCTGTGACGATACAGTTCTGGAACCATACCGCAACTGGCGAAGTTTCCGAAACATACGATGGATAATTAATCTGACCAAAACTATGACTAACTAAAGAATTGCCCTGCCATTTCCAGACATCGTAATTATGCATGGGAACACGATATCCTACCCTATATAGGGTATTCCCAGATGTTCCATTTTTGTTTAGAAAGTATCTATATCTTAAACTTTTTGGCCCATTAACGGATGGGTTTTGCCATGAAATTTGTCCAATGAATCTGGTGTCAGTATTAGCCTGCCTAAAAGTATCACAAGAACAAGTAATGATAGATATGACAAATAATAATGATAATCTAAAGCACATCCCAATATATCCTCCATAAAAAAGTACTTAAATAGCTTAAGCTGTAAATAGGAAATTTTATAGCCTTGGTGTATATGTATTCGTCATGGGATCAAAATTAATAACATTTTGTCCAGGATACTTTCGGTTAAGTAAATTCTCTAATCTCCACATTTCGAGTGATGGGGCTGGCTCACCATCTTCAAAGCATTTTCTCTTACAAGCATTCGGGCATTCCTTCATAAAATCTAATATCTCTTCAAATGTACGTTTGCCAACTTGCCGGGCATCTTCCGGGAAAAGTGCAGGGTCGTCTGTGCTACTGGATAATGCCGCATCAAGTCCAGTTAAACCAATATACAGAGGTTTTTTTAATTTTACCTTTTTATGTCTCCATTGTGGTTTTCCTGAAGGATTACGAATACTGATAAATTTATGAGTTACGAGTTCTACCCCTCTCCCATGCCCAAATTGCCCATCAGAAAAATATGGCTTACCTTGATGGCTCCATGAATCTTGAAAAGGGTGTAAACCTCTCGCAAATCGCGTTAAATCACAAGATGCTTTACCTTCGTTAATTTCAGATTTTGAAGCATTAGAATCTGGAGTAACATAATGTTTGCCTTCATCCATTGGGAAATGCCAATTCTTTATTGTTTCTGCTTGTGATTTAGCGAAATCTAAGTCAGGAAATATATCTAAAGGATCGAATAAAAAGTTTATCCCTTTTTCAGGGTGATAAATAAATAAATTCCCAACCCCATTTTTAACCGGTGTTGTAGAATCATTAATATCAGCCCATTCTGCGCCTTCTGCCATAGCTTTTACACAATCAGCATTGGCACCAGCTAATGCAGCCAAGTCTCTGGTTAGATCACGGTGAATACCTTCTCCCCAAAATCCTGTACTGTCGGTATGAATCATAGGTTTGCTCCCCACATACTCATACATATTAACCCCATCAACATACCCCAACGGATCCTGACTCAACCACCGCCCTGTTTGATAGTCCAGCATAGCATCAGCAGTGGTGGTTGACAGAATTAAGCCAAGGATGGCTAGCATTAATAGTTTTGTTGTCTTCATTTTTTTACCCTTTCTTTTATGGTTTTATTGAATACCGATATTGTTTTGTCTTTGCCCTGTTGGCATAACCTGTGGTGGCCTTAAATCTGGCAAACCTTTGGGCAGGAAATTAGTTGGGTGCTTCAGTCTGCGATTAGGGCTTGCATTGCCAAACTTTTCAATTTCGCCCTGGAGGGTATGTTCGATATTAGCTAATTTACCTGCGGCCCATCCTACCTGGCTAGAATATCGATAGTCGCATGAGGAAAATTTCCCTGCTCTAACTTTTTTAGAAAATCAGTTAAAATCTTATCTTGTTTTTGCCTATCCAGTTCAATAATTCTATTTAATACCAATTTTATTTCTAGCGGATTATTTTTGGGCGAGGCACCCATTAGCATCTTTATTAAGCTATTAATACATTTTGTTTTATGTGAGTTTAGGTAGTACAATCCACTCCTTCCAGAGAACATTGATGAAAATAAGTTATCTAAGGTATCTTCCTGACCTATTCTATCTGAATAAAAAACTCCGGGATTGTCATCAATATATTGTTTAAAAAGCTCATATGCTAACTCATGTGTTCGTTGTTCATTTGCTTCATACATATATTCATTACACAACTTACTTAACCATGATATTTTGTAAATACGGTCTTTTTCCATATCATTTAAAGGAAGTTTCATAAGAAAGAAACTATTTTCAGATAACTCGATAGGAACAAATTCTGAAGCACTTTCTCTTATTTCAAACCAATGGTATATTCCACTGGAAAAATAATCTTCACCCAAAAGGTAGTATTTCATATCTATCTTCACTAGAGATTTTGGTCGGAATTTATAGCAGTTCAATGTGATTTTCTGATTATTAAAATTGATTTTGCCTTTGAATTTATAAGTTCTATTCCCTGCTGATGACGGTTCATGTGGGCTTGCCCAGAACCGTCCAATTGTTTTTTTAACTGTCTCAAGTCCAACAGCCTTGAATGGAACAGGTTCAATACCATCTCCATCTTTGAACATTTTACTGCTACTGAGTATCTTGGTCTGGAAACAACCTGCTAGCAATACAGTAAAGCAAAAAAGTATTATTAATCTCATAATAACCCTGCTAATATCTAGTTACTTTTTATATTTTACACCTGGTACGCCTGTTTTTGTCACAACTTTACCATTTTCCTCTTTTAAAGCCAAGATTTCATTTAATATAACATTTCGTAATTCACTTTCTTTGAAATCATTGCATGCAATTGCACTAAGTAATTTTGCAGTAGCATCAACTGCTTCTTGGAATTCTTTAGGGTTCTTTTTGGGGTCGTCACCATCAGAATGATTCTTTTGTAACTCGTAAGTCAAGAAAGCCTCAATCACTCTATCTTCAGTGTTAGCTCTTTGGGTGTGAGATGGACTATATGAATCCATAATCATATGTAGTGGCCTTCCAAGTAGTTTTCCTAAATCCTTACAGTCGGTTTCATTATCATCACAATCACTATTGAATTCACGCGCAGCAAGAATTAACTCTGCAGCAATCTCATTGCGAATAACAACAGGGTCATCTCCAACATTTGACATTGCGTGCCACCATGCATATTCACCCCAATGTGATTTGTAGGTTTTAGTTTTTCCATAAATATTATCCATCAAGCCTGTCCATCCCCAAACATAAACATTAGCACCAATCCAAATCAAAGCTGGCTTCCCCCCCGGTTTGTCAGGTTGAACGGCCCCTTTTCTTAAGCCTTTTTGAAAATCTTTCAGGCCTTCTTTCCCGCACTTGAGTTCACAATCTACTTGTTCCATTGCTTTATCAATAATTTGTTCGTGTCCTTTCAAGCTCCATAGGCCCGATGGATCAATATAACGAGTAGGATTGCTGTTAGTATACTGGTATGAATTCACCCCATCCACATACCCCAATGGATCCTGACTCAACCACCGCCCTGTTTGATAGTCCAGCATAGCATCAGCAGTGGTGGTTGACAGAATTAAGCCAAGGACGGCTAGCATTAATAGTTTTGATACATTTTTCATTTTTTTACCCTTTCTTTTAAGGTTTTATTGAATACCGATATTGTTTTGTCTTTACCCTGTTGGCATAACCTGTGGCGGCCTTAAATCCGGTAAACCCTTGGGCAGGAAATTAGTTGGCTGCTTCAGTCTGCGATTAGGAATTGCATAGCCAAACTTTTCAATTTCTCCTTGGAGGGTATGTTCGATATTAGCTAATTTACCTACAGCGTTCGATGAACCACAGTTATTTATTGATAAACTGGTCTGGTAAACCATGGAATAGCATTTTGTTTGGACGGAATAACAGGGCAATACCTATTCTTCCCGCATCACGACTTTTATTTGTTCACCAACGATTTTATACACTTTTTCCCCTATCAAAATATTTGCCACCAAATAATAATCGCCATATGGGAACAACTCTATATCTGAAAAAACTTCTCTTATTTCCTTGCTGAACGACATACAATTTATCTGCATTTCATGACTTTGTTCAATAACTACTGTATTATTTTGCATAAAGGCAAAAGTGACAGTGCAATCTTTATCTACAAAATTATCTTTATTTTCAATTTTAATTTTAGCTGACATACCATCATTGGGAGCAAAATGAAAACCATCAATAACAATATTAATATCAATAGATTCATCCGTGAATTCCATAATATTGTTGCGAATATAACCAGGATATAATTCAGAGAACTTTTCTATACTTAGTTTCTCATGCTTACTAGTATACCAACAATAAAAACACACCGATAAAATACCAACAAATAACAAAAGCAATAATAAATTACTCTTGAATTTACAAATACCAATCATACAAACACTCCTCATATGTATCTGCATTATCTAAAAGGTCTGACAAATCCAAGTCAACAGGTTTGCCGTTTAACATATATTCCCCTGTGCTGGGATCCCAATAACCTTCATCGTCCGTATCAGCATACTCATGACTCATCTCATGCAATAATATAGCAGAACATCTTTTATTGGGATTATTCCAAAAATTAGGACAAACATGTATATCGGTAAAACCACCGTAAACATAAGCATTTGCTGCTGGATTACTGCATGAAGATTCACATTCAATTCCAATTCTTCCATCAAACGCATCTTTCATATCTTCTAACACATCTACAACATCATCTACAGTATCGTTGAAATCATTGCCCTGCCCTCCGAACCAATCGCGAATCGCACCACCAGCTTTCGCTGCACAAGAACATGATGGTGCCGATTCGTCATCAAGAAAATCTTGTAGCTTTTCAGCATCAGATAATGCCTCACTTATTGCATCATAAGCATCCTTTAATTGCTGCGTTAATTTACCAATTTCACTTGAGCTACAATCTTCAAAAGAAAATTTCAATGTCTGGCCACCATGAACCACATCAAGGTTTTTACCGCCACCTGATGAACTAGACGAGGGTTTTCCATCATCAATATATGTTCCAGGTCCCATTGTTGGATTACCACCTAATCCCACTAAACCAGTAGGATCAACATGGTGTGTAGGTCTACTGCTCACATACCCATACATATTCACCCCATCCACATACCCCAATGGATCCTGACTCAACCAGCGGCCTGTTTGATAGTCCAGCATAGCATCAGCAGTGCTGGTTGACAGAATTAAGCCAAGGACGGCTAGCATTAATAGTTTTGATACATTTTTCATTTTTTTACCCTTTCTTTTAAGGTTTTATTGAATATCGATATTGTTTTGTCTTTGCCTTGTTGGCGTAACCTGTGGCGGCCTTAAATCTGGCAAACCTTTGGGCAGGAAATTAGTTGGGTGCTTCAGTCTGCGATTAGGGCTTGCGTAGCCAAACTTTTTGATTTCGCCTTGGAGGGTATATTCGATATTAGCTAATTTACCTGCGGCCTTAGGCATGAGGTCATAGGCATGGGAGAACATTACCAAAGCTTGAGTTTTATTGTCATGATCGGACAAGCAATGACCACGGGTTTCCAGAAATAAGGCTAATTCTTCCTGAGGCGTTAGGGATTTGAGATATTGATTGGATTTTACTACTTCATCAGATATTTTTCTGGGCCAGTTTTTATAATATTCATCCTCATGAGTATCGCAGCCAGGACAGCAAATTTCCATATTGAAAGTCTCTTTGTCATCCTGCCAGCGGAAAAAGCAATGTTCTCGGGTCTGAACGAGTTTTAAAGGATAGCCGAGCCTGCGGCCCACTGCAACACAAAGGGTTGGCAGCGAAATACATCCTCCCTGCTTTTTGTCGCTCAGACAACCATGCAGAAAGACATGGCTACTATTAGCAAAAGATTCACTTTCCATTATCTCAATATTATAATCGACACCAATTATATCTTTTAGATAAAGAATCATATTGACGCATTTGAACATGCTGGGAGAATTGTCATAAGATGATGGATTATGATTATATTGAGGCAATCTGGCCTTAGTATCAGCTTCGATTTTTTTAGCCCAATCATCGAGAGTTTTCAGGCATAATTCAATATTAAGATTTTCTGAACCACTTAGACCTTTGGCACAAATCAGATTAACAAGGGCAATATCTGCCTTGGCAAGTTGTTCGGGTGATAATTCCAGTAATTGATTCACTGTACTGAGCGATTTGCTCTGATTTGATGAATTATCAATTATGAAAAAGTTATTAGGAAATACGATAAAAATGATTAAACCAGAAATAGCAATAAGGATCACCAGCCAAATCCAAACCTTCTTCGAGTTTATCCCAGCTTTTGACTTCGCAGTTTTAGGATTTGATTTTAAGCTCTTCTTACTCACACATCTACCCTTATCACAAATTTACATTAGTTAAGATAATACTGAGCCACTAAAAGGCTCTCACGTTCCTTACAGAACCCTGTTATCAGGTCACGCCATACTATACGCCGAATGCCGCCGGGGCCGGATACAGGTAACGCCCAGACTGATAACAGATCAAAAATGAATTCTGCTTTTGACATTAATCCATAATTACGACACCTCACTGTATGATTCACTGATGTTCGTCTCCTGATAACCCACCTGACGTAGCATCACTACGCATTTTCCATAACCACTCACTACAAAAGCTATTTACAAATGTAGTATTATGGCGATTTGTCGCTCGCTCCTGCCAGCCAGCGACGGAGGGCCAATACCTCCATGATCTGTAAAGTTAGATAAGATTAGTTTCCTTCGGAAACTTCACTTATCTTCGTGGTACACATTCTTGAACAAGACAGTATTATATTCATTTGATGAAAATAGAAAATTTCATTTTCTCACTATACCAATCGACAGGTAGTAATACATCATATTGTTTTATTAAAAATTTCATTTCATCACACGTCAAAGCCTGTCGCAGCTTTTCATCTTTTACAAGCTGCCCATAGGCTTCCAAGACCAAATTATTTATTTCTCTTGTTAATACAATATCTGTTTCCCAAAACGAATAAGCCATTTTAACAGCCGCCAATCCTGAACGAGGATAATCATTTTGCGTTAAATATAACACTTCATCATAAAACCATCCACAATAATCATAATCTGTATTGCTTATTGTGCTTTCAATTACTTTTGTGCTTATCCTGACATAATCCTTGCAATAATTAAAATCAGTATTGCCCAAAGATTGAATATTGCTACCTGCATTACTCCTACCACAACTGCTACAACAACCAAAGCTTAGCAAAATTGCTATTACGTAAAGTACTTTTTGCATTTACGTATTCTCCAATACAATTACGTTTTATTTTGATGTTGGTGCATCTTCAATCTTAACACTCATCTTGAATTTATTACCGCATCTTTTTTTTACTTTATCAATATATTTTAACAATTTTCCCATCGCATCAGCACTATTGGATATAAAATCAGGTCTTGGTTGAGAATTTCCTACGAGTACACAACCTTCTGTATCACTAGGATAATTTCCTTTATGAATTAAAATATCACCAAAACCGGTACCCGGCGTTTTAATCCCAACAACCTGACCATGATTGGGGCTTCTTTTTCTCACGCCCCCGTAAGTTCCAGCAGGTATGGGATAATTTTTCAATCCATTCCCTAAATTGTACCTACCCTTCTTAGGCTCAAGAGTATGGCCTTCTACGGCAGGATTATCATCACACTTTTCACGTGCTTCAAATGTCCCCAATGTTGAATTAGTGCCATTATTATTGCGACTAACAGTAATAATCAAATGGCAACTTCCGTCAGGATCCTTCTCTCCAGAACATTCTTTTTCAGGACATTCATCAGGCAATACAGTATGAGCCTCCGATTGATAATATTTTTGTTGTTAATTTTATTATCGACCTCGGAGGCTTCTTAACTATAATTTCCTTAAACTACCGCCATTCGTGACTGTCCCCTATTTCCTATTTCAATAAATATGTCATATAAAAATGAATATCTTTCCCCCATAATCCACTTGGATCATTGTACCGAATCAATTTATGTTGATTTGCTCGCTCAGATTATTTTTTGACGAGAACACACGTCGAAATTTGCAATTGTTTCTCTGAACTATCATTTTCGTTCCAATACACGGTTTTGCCATCCTTACGGTAACTTAGCTTAAGACCCATATTACGCCATACAGTAAAAACCCTCGGCCCATACTCATCTTTAGTGGCGTCTCGCACCAACGTAAGCTGCCCTTCTTCAACAATATAGTAGTAAATAATTGGATCGCCCTCCATAGTCCACCCAGTTTCTTTACAGTAACTGTTTCCTCTTCGATCATTACATGCTAAAAAAAGTTTTTTCTTAAAAGTTTCTGGATCCCTACATGTATCCAAATCAATAAATTCATATTTGGCCAGAATCTCAGGTTTGAAAAACCATCTATTTAAGCATCCTTTCACTATGCCTTTCTCGTACACTTCCATACTGACCAAAAACACTGCCACCCCCATGAATACGGATAACAATACCAATAGTTTCTTTTTTTTCTTTAACATAAATATACTCCATTACCAGCTTATAGGAACATCATCATTCATTGGATCGCCAAATGGTATTGGGACTCCTGATGTTGAAATTTCACCCGATTCGTGTCTCCAGCCACAACTATGTGCAAATTCATGCATCAAAATATGGGCCATGGTATAAGTATTAATACCGCCTTGAAAAGTACCATTGGAGTCGATATTATTTGTAAAAAGAACCACATCAGAATCAGAATCATTACCCATGCCTATAGCCCCATTAGCTCCAGCTTCGCTACATTGTATTGTACCATGAGATATTTTATTTGCTATGCACTCACGCAATACTTCATCATTAATTTCATTCAAATTGCGACTTACATCAGACAAAGCATTTTGAATAACTGCATTATCACTTGGATTACAATCTTCTATGTCACACCATGGCGTACCGTTAGACACTGCTTCACTTTCTTCATCATTTATGCAAGCATCAACTATTACACCTCCGACAGCACAACATCCCGCAATAACCCATCCCCAAACCCTACCATCGGGATCAAAGTTAACCACAGGTGAATTACCAACATATGCATATATATTTAAACCATTAGTATATTGATCTTGTACCATAAAAACATTCCTATAGCTATCCGGCACGATCCCCAACGGATCATGGCTCAACCACCTACCAGTATCATAATCCAGATAGCGATTACGACTATACTGCAGCAGTTTATCCCCACCATCCAGCACATCAACCCTTCTACCGGTAAAGTAAACCTGATTATCGTGAGCGGTAGCGGATATTTCCTGATAATCCCCATCATAAATGGTTGGCTTGCCATAGGCATTGTATTCGTAGCGTTCAACGATGACACCAGAAGAATCGACCAATGCCACGGGGCTATAGAGATGGTCGTGCAGGACGGTATGAATATCATCGCCGCTGCCAGATACATCATTGTAGCCAATCAGTTCATCTATATAATTGCCAAAGATATTTCTTCTCAGCTCGACATTATCACCATCGGTTTCGGTCAATACCTGCCAGTTATTATTATACCAGTATAACGTCTTTGCATTTGCTATGCAATCATATTTCCTGATTCTTCGACCCAGAGCATCGTAATCGTACTGAACGACAACTACACTATCGATTTTGCGAGTTACCGTCAGCAATCTATTTTCATAATCCCAGCTATATAAATAATCACCGTCATCGGTCAGATTGCCGCAGTCATCATATACGTGCGATACGGTAGCATCAGTTACACTGGCATTATCATAACGGTTTGTTAGCGGATCAACAGCATATTTGTCAGCTAAGCCATTACGATTTACAACATCGGTACGATTACCTAATTTGTCATAGTTAAATGTCTCATAATCAGCTAAGTCATAGATTTCATCATCATATAAAACTCTATCGTATATACGGACATCATCAAGTTTTCCATTAAATGTACCACTTTGACCAATATAGGTATTTGATGTATTGGTTGCTAATACCCCTGATCCTGTCTTATTCCCAACGGGCAACCCATCAACATAAAGCTGGCCGCCATCGGTACTATTATATGTCCAGGCAATGCCACCCCGGATATATATTAAGCATCTGGTCGCGGGCACCCGACGGCGGCTGCCTCATGCTTGCGATTGTAACAGGAATTGAGAAACAAGCGACTAACCTACCTGGCTAAAAACAAAATATTGCAAATTCAGTATCTGATCTTATTCTTTTTTGCTTATCACAAAGCTCTCCCAGCTAAAACTACCTCTAATAATTTTCGCTAATGACTCATCATCAAACTCAGCACCTATTACAAATACGTTTGTAAGGATAGATTTAATTGTTGCAACGAAAACAATCTTGTCATTGACTTGTATTGCCAACTCACGTTCCTTATTATTACCCGAAAGCTTCATCATCTTATCTACACAATTACTAAATAACTCAACCTCCAACACTTTTCCCTCCCCATATCTCATCACCCAACCTAATTTATCAATATCATCACCAGAAATATCAAATTCCCCTATAAGCAGTAAAACTTGCTTCACACCATCCTTATCACGTATAATAAGATTATCTAAATCAACATCCATCTCTGGTACAATCTCTACCCAACGAGCAACTACCGTGTCACCATAAGCTACTTCATTGCCTAAGCATTTAATTGCATTTTCAATAAGAGTATTTTCTTTTGAGGCATCAGCAGCTATATGCAATTCAATTATAACATTCTTACTTCGAGAGTAAAGCACGCCTTCCTCTGGCAACACATCGCTGCATTTCTTTCCAAACACACCCAACTCGCCCACGGCTTTCCACTCATATTCATTTACGTAAACAGAGTCAAGCTTTTTTATAACATTTCCCTTACCAATATTAACATTAATACCTTCAACACGTGATTCTATAGCAGGAGCAAGAAATACTAAATCACCCAATGTAATTAATATCCGACGTCCCACATTTTCCGTAGTCATCACTGCTAAACTATCACTGCCATCAGCAGATAGCTCAAACGCAAAATCAGACAAAGCTGGTTTTTTTGTTTTAATTCCCATTTTCTGCACATCATCAACGACACCCGTACCACTGCATGCCATAAGGACTTGTTGTATCCCCTCTTTATCCCGAACCACTAAATCATCGAATCCACCAATGGTAGCAGGCTCAATTTCAATCCATCTCCCAACTATATTATCATCTATTTTGATTATATCATCTTTTTGCTTCAACGCTAAATCAACAATATCGTTATCAAATTGCCTATGAGCTGCAAGATTAAATGAAAGAAGCAAATGAGCATCTTCTGATTCTTGCTTTTCATTTTGTAAAATCAAACCAAAACCAGCCAATAACACCCCAAAAGATAGTAATATGACCAAATATTTCATAAAAACTCCTTGAAAACAATTTTGACACTTTTAAGAGCCCATGGAGTCCATCATAATTTACAAGACTCCTAATTCAACAAAATTATCACATCGACATCTATGAATTATTAAGGCATAACATAAATACCGGAACATTTGGAAAAACCGTTTTTACAAGGGGAACCAACGCTCTTACAGGAACGCTTGCTTGCAGAGATATTATCTATTTGTATTACACCAAGCACAGTATCTTCCCATTCAACAGTAGTTCTATACCCCCCTTTACGATCAGGAGAGCTACAACAGTCTTGTTTGCAATTAACTAAATTCCTACAAGGTCTACCCAACCTAGTAAGCATTGGATCTTGCAAAACATCAGTAAATCCCCATTGCCACCCACTAGTTGGCAAATAGATAGATGCATCTGAATTTCCACCTCCAAGAATATTTGGTATAATAATTTCTTGAAGTGTATCGGTATACACCTGAAAAGTAATATGCTCAAACGCCGGTACAGAATGTGATATATCCCAATTACCAATACTAAACCAAGGTTCTTCCTTCATTCCATGCTGTATAATTTCTATCCTGTATGTCACAACAGGGTCTCCACATGGAAATGGAGTACATACAGGTTCAGGTGCTGGCACTGGTACATCACTCGGATCATCAATATCTGTCAAAGAATAAATATCGCCCATTTCAAACACTTGCCAATTTAGACTTTCACCATTTTGAACTTCATTATTATTAATACTAATATATGGGGGGCCAACTTGCTCATCCCCATTTACGTCAATATACAAGCCATGCGGATCTATTGCTTTAAATGGAAAACTCTTTACATACTCATACAAATTCAGCCCATCCACATACCCCAGCGGATCATGGCTCAGCCACCTACCAGTTTGATAGTCCAAATACCTATTCCTGCTATACTGCAACAGTTTATCTCCGCCATCCAGAAAATCAACTCTTCTACCAGTAAAGTAAATCTGATTATCGTGAGCGGTAGTGGATATTTCCTGATAATCCCCATCATAAATTGTCGGTTTGCCATAGGCATCATATTCATAGCGTTCGACGATGGTACCAGAGGAATCGACCAATGCCACCGGACTATAGAGATGGTCATGCAACACCCAATGAATATCATCGCCGCTACCGGAAACATCATTATAGCCAATCAGCTCATCTATATAATTGCCAAAGATATTTCTTCTCAACTCGACATTATCACCATCGGTTTCGGTCAATACCTGCCAGTTATTATTATACCAGTATAACGTCTTTGCATTTGCTATGCAATCATATTTCCTGATTCTTCGACCCAAAGCATCGTAATCGTACTGAGCTACAACTACACTATCGATTTTGCGAGTTACCGTCAGCAATCTATTTTCATAATCCCAGCTATATTGATAATCACCGTCATCAGTTAAATTGCCGCAGTCATCATATACATGCGATACGGTAGCATCAGTTACACTGGCATTATCATAACGGTTTGTTAGCGGATCAACAGCATATTTATCAGCTAAGCCATTACGATTTACAACATCGGTACGATTACCTAATTTGTCATAGTTAAATGTCTCATAATCAGCTAAGTCATAGATTTCATCTTCAAACAAAACTCTATCATAGATACGGACATCATCAATCAGTCCCGTAAAGAGATAGCTGGAACTGTTAAAGCCCTGACCAATTTTCCAACTTGCCGTAGAAGAAGC
This sequence comes from Phycisphaerae bacterium, assembly GCA_016342495.1. Classification (GTDB taxonomy): domain Bacteria; phylum Planctomycetota; class Phycisphaerae; order Sedimentisphaerales; family SM23-30; genus JAEIOG01. Next base: position 9,713 of record JAEIOG010000063.1, on the reverse strand, counting down.
AAGGCCACCACTTATCATTGTTCCGGTACTGCCACTTTGCAAACCATTAATAAATAGCTTCACATTAGCTCCATCACTGACAACCGATACATGATGCCATTTACTGGTCTCTTCTGATGAAAAAGTATCTGCAGCTGAATAATATGAGCTAAAGCTGGTACCATTACCAATACAAACGCGAAGCTTATTACCCAATATATCCATATTAAACCTGACAGCAGTAACACCTCCGCCTTCAGAATTTGAAATAATTGTATCAAAATCATTTACTTCCGCTGGATTAATCCAGGCTGAGATAGTAAAGACAGGAACAGTTCCCGAAATATCGAGACTCGAATCAGTTCCAAGATCAACATAGTCATCTGTACCATCGAATTCAACAGCACCATCTTTTACACCATCAACTAAAGTTGGCGAGCCATAAAGTGTGCCATCATTGTCATTGGCGGTTGCATCATCAGCATTGCCATTTAATGCCCAGTGTCCAATTAATGAACCGCTAGTTCGTTCGTACATATTTTCAATCTCAGATGCACTTAAAACGGTATCATAAACCCGGATATCATCCAGTGATCCATCAAAGAAATAGTCTGTCGCATTGATGCCATGGCCAATATACCCACTTCCTGAATACTGATATGGACCTATATTGCTATCGAAAACTTCGCGATCAAGTTGGCCATTAATATAGAATTTATAACCTACTCCACCTTCAAGAATAAATACAACATGCGTCCACTGATTAGCAGAGATAGTGCCAAGTGATTCTGGCCAATAATTGATATTATTAGTATTATCACGAACCATACATTTCAATTTACCTGAACCAGCACCTGTCATGCCAGCACTGAAGTAATATACACCACCCATATATTTGGTAATGACATTATAGGTATCAACGCTATCAGGTTTTACCCAACCTGCGATAGTAACTGAGCCAGTTGAACCACCAAAATCTGAAATATTCCATTGGGTTCCACAGGCAAGATAATCATCTGTACCATCGAAAGTCAGACACCCACCAACTTTACCAGCCGAAGTCCATACCGGCGAACTGCCAAAGGTGCCATCTAGAGCATTATTGGAATTATCCGCAGCTGTAGTCCCGGTAGTTTCATCTAATTTCCAATGTGCAAAAGCATCGCCGCTGCCAAGTTCATAAAGTGTACTTACATCAGCATAGCTTAAACTTCGATCATAAATTCTAACATCATCTATTGAACCATCAAGATCAGCATCACCAATAAAGCTGTGGCCAGTTGTTGAATATTGCAGTTCACCACCGGTTCCACTATAGGATCCATTTTCATTTATGCCGTTGACATACAGGTCCATATCATAGGTATCACGAATAACACCGGCGATATGATACCATTTGCCTGTTGTAAGGGTTGTACTTCCTTCAATTGATCTAATATCTGAGGTAGTAACACCGCCACCATCTCCATATGATAAAACTGCTTTTCCAGCAGATGTGATTTCCAGGAAAATACCATAATAATTACTGCCAGAAGGATCATCAAGAGACACTACGGTGCAGGCACCGATGGTATCGAGATTTACCCAGGCACTGATTGAAACAGGAAAAGCAGGTTTAAGATCAGCATCTGTTCCAAGATCAACATAATCATCTGTACCATCAAAATCTATAGCGGTATTTATTCTACCAGCTACAGTTGTAGCATTAGTTTCACCAGTAAATGTGCCATCCAAATCATTCATAGAAGAATCATTAATTACAGTTCCTGTTGTTTCGTCCATCTGCCAATGGCCAAGAAGATTATCAGTAATTTCTTTTTCTTCCTGATAGCTGACATGCACCAATCTGTTCATATCATCATATTGATATGAACGAGCCTGCCCATTGGGATTATGCAGAAATTGCTGATCAATTATATTGCTGTTTTTATCATAAGCATATACAAAATTAGTTAACTGAATATCAGTGCCAATATCATAAGAATAATCAGACTCGATTCCAGCATCATTTGCATAAGCTTCAATACTTTTCAGGCGACCGAATTCATCGAATTCATTTGCTTGAACTACTGGATCAGTCAATCCCGTATGTATTTTCTGGGCAACTTGTGAACCTACATATTTATAGCTGGCAATTCCATAGGTGTTTTCGCCAACTGTTTGAGATACTGTATCAATTCTTCCACTGGCATCACGAGCATAATCTGTTACAACAGCTGAAACACCTGGATATGTAACCTGAGTAAAGCTTCCTTGCTGGTCATATAGATAGCTTGATGTTCTGGTTTCAGTTGCAGAATCAAAAGTATATGAATCAGTTACTTCTGTCGGCCCGCCCAGTAAATCAAAGCTATTATAAGCTGTTTGAGCAATAACTGTTGTGCCAAGATCATCATATTTCTTAGCTAAAGCCATACGCCCAAGATCATCATAAGTGAATTCTTCTAATTTCACAAAACTTGTATAAGGAGAAGTTTCATCGACATGCTTTTCTTTCAGACTGCCAAGTATATCATATTCATACTTAGTAGCACGTTCCATTTGATCAATACGCTGAGTTACTTTACTTAAACTGTTATAAGTATAATGCACATTTTCGGTATCTGGATAATCTACATCAGTAATACGGCTTAGTTTATCATAAGAATAAGTTGTGGTTTGAGCTGTAGAGCCATCAGCATAACCGGTAATTGTTTCTTGTCGGCCTAATCGATCATAATCAAACTCTGTCAACTGGGCGATCCCACCATAATCAACGGTAGTGCTGTCTTTGAGTCCGAAATCACCGGCATAAGTATGCTCTGTTATTTTACCTTTAGGATCAATTGCAGTTAACAGGCGACCAAAACCATCATAATCAAATTCCGAAACAATATCTCTACTTGTTGTACTTGTGTCAACATATGTCGCTAGATCCGAAAAATTCTGCATAAGATGATTATTATCAACAGGCAACTGACGTTGCTTAATGACATTGCCATATTTATCATAATTCACTTCGGCAAGTTTAACAATATTCTTTTCACCATTAGTGCTATTTGCAGCAATACTCCATATCCATTGCGGTTTTTGATAATTATAATATTCCATACCTGAATGACTGCCATCAGGATGAATTGTATATTTAGGCATATCAAAGTTATTATAGACATATTCGGTTTCGATCGGGGTGCTATCTGAATTATTATAAGTTATCTGCTTATATAGCATCCCAGTAAAATCATAGCTAGTCGGATTAGTTGTGGAATCATAATATTCATAGTCAACAACACGATCAACAGCTAAGTTGATATCGCCACCTGCCCCATCATCCATTGGATCGATAGCTGTGGTAACTGGAGTCTCTAATGCCACCTGACGCAGGACATTGCCGACATTATCGTACACGGTTAAACTTCGGCTTAAAATTGTACTCGAACTGTTATATTTAACAACATCAATGGTTCTTCCCATATAATCATAGTAAGGTTTGGCATAATTGGCATTAGCCTCATACACTTGCTGAATCCGACCAACTTCATCGTATATTGTATAAGAAACCCAGGCCATGGCAAAACCTGTAACGCCACTTTTTTCAGCTGCTGCAATCCTGGCAACTAAAGTTGAATTAGATGCAGTGTAAGCAGTTATACCATTATTTGATTCATCATCTTCACTTACCTGACGATGAACAGAAGCAACACGACCAAGATTATCATATTCATAGGCAGTTATATACCCTTTAGGGTCGACAGTATAATCCAATCTACCATTATCATAATAGACATTTTTTGAGACTATATCATTGGTTTCAATTGAAGCAGTAGATGTGCTACCAGCACCTTTGGTAATAGTTTGAGTGATATTGCCCTGATAATCATAAACATTGATTGTGATTAAATCATCATCACCTATAGTGCCAGTTGATGGATCAGCCAATCGACGAGTTAATACAACTCTGCCCATCTGGTCATAGTCATATTTTGTCCAGGAAACACAAATCGGGGTAGTGTCAGTGTCTGCATAAATGAATTGTTTGACATCTGTTAATCTGCCGGTATTCTGGTTATAAACTTTTGTTGACCATGAATCATCATCTTCCAGACCCAATGATGTCGCCGATGATGGCGGACTTGCAGGTGGCGTTTGTGAATCTTCCTCTACATCAGCTACTTCAGTTTCGACCGGAACGCTATCTATAGCTTGCTCTAAAGCCTTTTGACTTCCACTATTGTTATCTTCTGAAACAAGCTCTTTTTTAGGAATTTTAACCGTTTCAATCTCCGCCGGCTTTTCAACAACAATATTATCATTTGACTCAACCGGATCATTTGCTGCCGGCCTGCACCCCTGGGTCACTATCATACTAACAGTAATTACCAAACTTAAAACCAGAGTCATGACTATCAAAACTTTTCCATAATGTTTGACTTTTTCACTCATTTTATTACCTCTTTATTATTTTACCAGCCAGGCTGCTTGCCAGGCGGATGTGTTATTATTAACAAGATTTAAGCATATCATTTATTGGTTTAATTTTAATTGTTTAGCTCAACTGTCTTATAGGTATCTGTAAGACGTCCGAAATCATCATAGATATTTACAGTTTTAACATAGTCTGTAGTGGTTCCGCTATCTACCAGATTATTTGGATGATAATCTATTGTTTCGGTCAAACGGCCATCATCATCAAAATTATAATAAGTGGCAATAATAGTTGAGGTATCAGTTGTCCCTCTTAGCACTCTAGTTACCAGACCACGGCCATCAGTAACAGTTTCCTGTGTCAGCCCACTTGGCGATGTAGTTTTCTTAACTCTCCCCTGGGTATCAAATTCATATTGAGTCTTTAGATGACGTCGGTTGACATTTCCAGTGGTATCACTTGCTTGTTTGGCATCTTGAACAACGGATTTCTTTTGTCCCTGAGTATTATATTCATATACTGTATGAACCCAATTATGAGAGCCTAAACTGGCATAACCATCAACATATAATGTAGTTGAATCAACATACAAGTTGATACTGTTAACAACACCGCTTGTACCTATTAAATCATCTTCATCAAAAGTTGTACCTGATATATCCTGCAGCACTGTTTCTATACATAAATGCCCACTGTCATCATAAGAATAAATTGTTGCACTTTTGACATTCTCACTGGTTTCATTATCAATAGTATAACTGCAACGCAAAATCCCATCATCATAATATTTTCTTCTGATATTTTTCTTGGTAGTGCCATCCATAGAAGCTGTTTCTATCTGCTGGCCAAAACTATTATATTCATAAGCTTTTACCGTTGCGTTTGTAGTGATCATGGTATCAACTTGACCGCTGTCAAGAGTAAAGGTCGCACCGGAGGTAACTTTTATAACCCTATCATAATTATCAAAGTCATACTTAGTGCCAACATAAACTTTTGTTGTGGCTTCCTCATCACAAGAATAAGTATAGGATAATCTGCCAAGATCATCATATTCAAAGAAGGTTTTCTTTTGAGTATCATCTTCTGCCGAAATCGCTGATTCCACTACTGGATATGTAACATAATCCTTTACAACCTTACCTAAAATCGAATCATAGCTATAGTGATAATTAGTTACATTACCGTGAATATCTGTTGTTGAATATATTCGCAATGGTACATTGTCCTGAAAACCTGTAGGTCCTGAACTATCATAGTTTCTTTTCTCTATCTCTATCGCATAAGTTTCGGCGGTACCTTTCTTTTGGTATTTCTTAAAAAGCAATCTTGTGATTTTACCAGTTGAATCTTTAATCTGAATCACTTCACTTATCAGTTGCAGGCCACTGGGCATAGTTTTAGTTCTTATAATCTTTGGATCATAAATACTATCACTATTATGGTCATAAGTTGGATAATGAACAATACTAAACTCAGTTGTCAACGTATCACCTGTCAAAGGAGTTGAATATTGTAGATTCTCCCAAACATGCTGTTCGATCAATACATCATAATAATATTCAAGCTGACTTAATCTGTAATGAGTACCAACCCATTCTATATAATTGTCCACCCGACTGACATTACTATTATCACCATGTTCAATTTCCAGCATCAGCTGGCCAGTATCTTCTTCGCCCTTCCACTTTTCAACAAGCCGGTCTTCACTGTCATAAACATATTCATTAATCACATCATCTGTGGTAGCATCAATAACTTTTGTCAACATCATTTTAGTAGGAACATCCTCACCGGCAACAGAATCATAATAAGTGGCACTGGCCAGATAAGTGTATTTCTGGCTTATGTCCCCGCAACTGGGGCAATATGAAGCTGACATGCGATTATTGTCATCATATTGAGCATGATATGTACGAACCGTTGATGCCCCTTCCTTAAATGTCAAAGTCAGCTTTTTATTTGGTGAAACTACCTCATCATCTGAAAAATCATCTGCATCGGTGATACTGAATTCAATTTGACGAATTTTAGTTCCGCTTGTAACTTGATCTTCCCATTCCTCTATTTGCGACAATACCCCACCTGAATAAACATAGTCAACCCATATATCTGTAGTGCCACGTTCATACTTTATCTTGTCTAAATAATATTCTCTATCTGAAGAGCTGGACCTGGAATAATAATATATATTATCATCTGGATCTGTCACCATAAACATATAAACACTGATATTTTCAGGGGTCCAGCCTTTCCTTAATGAGACATTTACCCAATTCCCATCTAAATTAATATAATAATAAGTCGGAGTGAAACCTGTTTTGTTAAAAACCTGCTTTCTACCTTTGGCCCCAAAAGTATCATCAAACCGAGTTCGTAAATCATACTTCAACATGCCAAATGTGCCAGAAGTGCCTGTACTTGAACTACCACAACTACTACAACCTGAACTCTTGCGTGAAACAGTCCCTCTACCATAAATGACAGCATCTGGGTCATAACCCATCTTTTTAGGTCGAATAGAAATATATGGTTTGTCAACGATCGAAGGAGGTGATGTAGCTGGTGGAAAATCTTTACCCAACTCCGTTTTCCCCAACAAAGCCTCTGCCGGAACTTCACATGATTTATAAATATTATATGGAGCAGTATCATTGCCAGTCTCATAACACATAGCTTCAGGTGGACAATCACCCCAGGGATCGTCGTCGGCATTGCCGCCATCAGTATCAGTTTTAGGATTCAACCCTATCATTATATGATCCCCTGCGCCAAGGGTTGTCTCATCCGTGATAAGCTGGCCATTCACTGTAACATTATAATTAGGGTTAGTATTGACAATACTTCCTGCATCTTCAAGAGTAGCAACAAATTCTGCAGATATCACTTCACCGGTACATGGATCCGTAACAATTACTAAAATCCTCGGGGTATTAACTTCAGGCTCCATAAAACTTGCAAAAACACCTGATATAGTAATACTTAATAGGATCAATAAAACTATTATATTTTTGGCTAACTTCATATCTTACTCCAGTATATCCTAAATTTTTTATTTCAATAATTATTATTACATTTACTTTTACTGACCATATTTTTGCATCCATACTTTAGCAGTATTGACATACTTTCCCTGCGGCCAGCTTTGCAGATAAGATTCACATAAAACTTTACAATCATCTATATCCTGTTGGGTTGCTTTTTCAAACTTAATTAAATAGGTATAATTACCGATAAGATGCTTATAAATATCCTGTATCCAAAGCGTATCGGGGAATTTAACTAATAATTCACTAGATAATTCCACTGCCTGACGATACCGCCCCATCTGATGACAATATCTGATTCGCATCAACTCTAATTCTGTCCACAACACATCTTCAACTGCACAATCAGATTTACAGACATCGATATTTTCTTTCATCGAATCAATAGTTGCCGCAATTACCTGGTCAGCTACAAATTTATCTTTCTTTGAAACCAGATCACGATAATCATGAATCGCTATATATAATGTGCGAATGCGGCCATTTGAATCAGTCTGAAGTTGTGTTAAAGTTTCAGCTGCAACTAATGCATCTGTATGTTTTCCCAGACCACCATATGCCCTGAATTTATCACCCAACTCCTGCATCCGATCATAATCCGCAGAATAATTAGCTCGAATATAATCACAAGCATCTAAAGCTTGTTGATATCTGCCCAGTCTAATGTTCTGCTTAACAATAGCATCCATAGACGCTACCATTGATTTTACATCTACACCACTACGTTCAACAGTTAAAGCAGCTGATACACTATCACCAGCCTGTGCCAACCTCAAAGCCAGCCCTGCAACTGACTTAGAAGCATTACGCTTATCAGAAAAATTATTTACCACATATTCAAAACAGGCATCTGCTTTAGCATCTAAATTACTTATCCGATAAGCACCTGCCACATCAAATAATAATTCAGCAATATTGTCGGCATCCTGCTGTTTTAACTGGCTAACGATCTGATCTGCCTGATCAAACTGACCAAGAGCAATATAAGATTTGGAAATATTTGCTGCTGCATCTAATGCCAGAGAATCTTGTGGGAAATTGTCAACTAAATGCTTATGGGCAGTAACTGCCTGAGTATAATAGCCATCTTTATAATAAGCATTTCCAATAGCATTAAGATTTTTAGTAAAACCTTCAGCTTCAGAAAATTCTGTTATATATGTCTCCAGAAGTTTTTCTGCGGTTTTGACTTCTCCTAATTTCAAATAACACTTTGTCACATTAGGATATACCGATAAATTCCTGCCGTATAATTTGGGATCTTTTAAAATAAGTTCATAATATTTCATGGCTCGGTGACATTTGTTAAACATATTACACCAGTTTCCCATATATCCAACATAGTTGGCTAAATGGGGAGATTCCTGACATTCTGATAGCATACGCTGCAAATAATGATCTGCCATCTTCGTATCATTCAGTATTTCATACATATGGCTTAATAACTTAAAACCTGCCAAAGTGTTAGTATCAACAACACCTCTATTGACCAGATATTCGCATATTTTAATCCCTTTTTGATATTGATTGTGATGCACACAAAGATCTACAAGATTGACCAGTTTGGCTGGCATATCTGCATTACCACTATGTTCATTGACCATCTTTTCAAAAATAGCAGTGATGCCTTCATATCTACCTTGACTACGATAGCTAAAAGCTACCCTTTTAAGTGCTTCACAAGCTAATTCATGCTCAGGATTGTTATTGGCAAAAGCAAGATAGTCTTGCTCTGCTTGAGCTAAGTTGCCCGCCTCCATATTAGTTTGAGCCTGCTGGAATAATTCCGGCAAGATTTCTTTTTCCACTTCCTGAGCCAGCAATGATGATACCGACAAACTTAAAATAAGCGTAAAAACTCTCCATAATCTTGCCATAACAAAAACTCCTAAATATATAATGTTCTTTTAACTTCCATCATTTTGGTGTGCAATTTCATGCACGCTACTTTCTTACTAAATAAAAACCAATCAGTATTTCTACTATTCTTTCATAATTAATTTCCTGGTTTTGCATAAAACTTTCTAATTCCTATTCTTCCTCCCGACCTGTAAGGTGCAGGTTTTTCAAAAACGTTAACGACAAAATAATATTTTTTTCATAAATTATGAATATTTCTAAAAAATACCAGAAAAACCTGCTTTTTACCTTAAAAACGGCATGGAATTAGATTTTACGAAGTGGTTTTATTTTTTTTTCAAAAGATCTGGAGTAAAATATCTCAAATCATGAACTGTCACACTCAGTATAAATACGTAAAAAGTTATCGCAATATCACCTGT
>JAEIOG010000062.1 GCA_016342495.1 Phycisphaerae bacterium | reverse complement strand
GTAACTACAGTGTAACTCATATCCCGCTATTTTGAAATATTTAGTTTTAGCCCCACCTCATATGGGATGGCTGTGCTTACATTACTCAAATTGCGGTCTTGCTTTTGCTGACATATAACCTGTAAATCCATATTGATGCCATAATCCCTGTTATGATATCGGTCACCACAAGTGATATAATCAGCGACTTCAGTCCCCAAAACCTTCCGGCTATATATGCCATTGGAAGCTGAAAAACCAATACCCGAATCAGCATAAAACCCATCGAATGCCACGGGCAATTTATCGCGTTCATCGAAAGCGAAGAAACATGCCCCAGCCCTCTAAAACCAAAAGCCACCGGCGTAATCCAGAGCATCATAATTAAATATTTACTGACAAGCGGGTCATCAGTAAAGACAGCGGTCAAAGGTCTGGCCCAGCCAAATATGACCAGCATCGCCAAAGCCCCCCATGCCAAAGCAAAAATCGTTGCGGTTTTTTGCGCCTGGAAAACCCTGCCATAGAGCTTTGCCCCCCAGTTTTGACCCACAAAAGGTATCATTGCAGAACCCAGGGCAATAATTGGAATTGTTACACATCGTTCGATTTTAGCTGCGGTACCAAATGCCGCCACTGCTTCATTGCCAAAACCGCTTAAAATCCGGTTTACCACCGCCATCGACGCGGGCATCATCACCGTTATTAAAACTGCGGGCAATCCGATATAAAGAATTTTCTTCCAGGATAAAAACATTGCCGATAATGTCGGAATTTCACGGGTCAACATTTTTTTTCTAAAAACCAGAAAATACAAAGATGCCACCAATGCCAGCCCCCGGCAAAATACCGTCGCTATTGCAGCCCCTTTTATCCCCATAGGATCAAATGGGCCATAGCCCCGGATCAATATCGGATCTAAAATAATATTGAGACCCAGGTCAGTTACCATAATCATACTCGGCGTCAGCATGTCACCAGTTGCGCGCATGGCACTGTTGCCTATCATAGGAATAACCAGAAAGCCTACCCCGATATACCATATCCCCATATATTCAATAATGACTTTGAGGGTTTTGGCATCTGCTCCCATAGCACTAAACAACGGCTTCATGGTCAGCAAACCTATCACTATCAAAGCAAAAACCAGAATTATCCCTAATATTAATGAATCGACTGTAATTCTTTTAACTTGACGAAAATCACCCTTGCCAATTGTCCTGGACAAAACCGCTGAAGTTCCCACTCCCAGCCCTAAAGCTAAACCAAAGACTACCATATTAACCGGAAAGATATAACCCATCGCGGCCAATTCAGTCGTACCCAACTCGCTGACAAAATAGGTATCAACAACAGTAAAAGCAGCACTGGCGGCAAAACCGATCGACATCAAAGCCGCCATCCGACCAAGCGAACCTCCTACTGATCCGGTTGTAAGCTTTGCTACATTTTGTTGGGCATTTTTAGGCATCGCTACAACAAGCTAATCCTTTTCGATATAAATATCTTTGAAAGGGGACATCTCACGTGGATTAGGGGTAATACCCTTAACATTGTCACGATAGCTCATCAAAACAATATAATTATACAGGGTCAAAACAGGAGCATCTTCCAGCATCATCGTTTCGGCCTGGGCTAAAATCGCCATGCGTTTTTTCTGGTCCAGCTGAGCTTCAGCCTGAGCCAAAAGCTTATCATATTCAGGATTGCTGTATTGAGGGTCATTTTGGCCATTGCCGGTTTTCATCATATCCAGAAACGTTGTCGGGTCATAATAATCGCCAAACCACCCGGCCCGGCAAACCATAAATTTATGCTGGGTCTTCTTATCGGAAAACTGCGGGGTATCAAGATTGTCAAGTTCGACTGTCACCCCAAGTTCATTTTTCCACATGCGGGCAACAACCTGAGCGATTTTCAGATGGCCCGGCATAGTATTGAACAGGATATTAACCGGCGGAAATCCTTCACCATCAGGATAGCCGGCTTCGGCTAATAACTGCCTTGCCTTATCAGGATTGTAGCCCGGACCCGCAGGACAACTATAGCCAGGGATCAAATCCGGCGGAATAAAATTATTAGCTACCGGATGCCCCAGCTGCAATACCTTTTCCACAATATCCTTTTTATTGACCGCCAGATTAAATGCCATTCTTACTCTTTTATCATAAAATGGATTATCGATCTGTTCATTTTCATTTTGTGGATTATCAATACGTTTCTGACAATTATAGATATAATAATAGGTGCCAAAGGCTACCCCGCGATGAATATCATCACGCTTGCCAGCCTTGGATTCTTTTACCAGTGAAGGAGCAAAATCCAGTGAACCAATTGTTCGATGAAAAGCCACCTCTCCTTTTTCATAAGCCAGAAAAGCTGTCACCAGATCCGGGATAATACGCGCAACAAATTTTTCAGTTTTGACATTTTCTTTATCCCAGTAATTTTCATTACGTTCAAAATACAAATGCCTCTTAAGCTGCCATTGCTTCAGACAAAACGGGCCATTGGTAACCAGACCCGGATAGCCATGCTCGGTATAATCGGGTTTGATCCATTGACTGTCATAAGTCCAAAGGCCCAGATCGGTAATATCTTTAGATTTCTTAGCCCAGGGCTTTCCCGGGCATTGCTCTACACGCAAAATATCCAATGAAGCCTTGTGAATCGGCAGAAATGTAGTAAAAGGCATCAAGTCCAGAAAGAAAGGCACCCGATGATCCAGCTTGACTTCCAGATGTCTGGCATCTAAAGCCTTAACCCCGACTTTAGCAAAACGAGCATCCATTTCACTGAGATGATTTTGCAAAAACTCATCAGAGAGTTTATCGAGGTCAGCGGTTGCCACATCAATATCACCAATGACTCTACGGAATGTCTTCATTTCCTGCTCATCAATTACTGCCTTGCGATCAGATTCCAATTCCCTAAAGGTCAACAAAACCGAAACCGCATCATTGCGCCATTGATTATATTCTTTGGCCCCGGCGATATTATCAGTTACCAGTGTTGCATAGGTGTGATAGGTCCCCGGTTCAATCGCCCGTCGCCAGCCATAGATAAAATCTTCTGGAGTGACCGGATCACCATTGCTCCATTTGGCATTTTCGCGAAAAGTAAATGTCCAGGTCAGACCATCGGCGCTGGTTTCCCATTTCTCAGCCACCCCGGGGATCGGTTCAGCGGTCACCGGGGCATAAGCCAGCAATCCTTCCCACATTGCTAAAGTCAGACGAATATCTTCTGTCCATTCGACCCGGGCCGGGTCTAATGTCTTAACCGCACTGGAAACAGCATAGGTATAATCTCCTGGAGGAATCGGATTATTGCAAATCGCAAAACCACCCCAGGCAATCAGAAACATCACTGCCACCACAAGAATAACATTGCGAATCATTATTCAGCCCCAACCTTGATCTTATTCTTCCACTTTGCCAGATTTTCAGCATTTTCGATAAGCTTATCGGTTGGCTTGTCAATCAAAACCATATAAACCAGGGTATCATCTTTGAATAAATCCTGGCCTTTAAACTTCTTAGCAGTCTTATAGATATTACGTTCATATTCAGAGTCTATCATGCCATTGGATCCAAAAATATCTTTGAAAACCTTATCTAAAGTCTTAGTCCTTGTCATACTTGCCACAAACTGAGGGCCCCTGCTGCCATTGCCGGCCAGCTGCAGAAAACGTGCCTCTCCATCAATCATGACATTGAGCAAACCCTGATAGCTGTCTTCACCAATAAGGTTCAGACGCTTGCCGGTCTCCTGATAATCACTCATCTTAAAACGCTGATAGGCAACGGTATAGAGCATCACTGCCTGGGTAGCGATTTTAACTGCCATACCCTTATCGGTATTTTCCTGAACCCAGTTACTTTCCAGCATATCACATAGTTTATTGATAATAGCCAGGTCATCGACCTCATTGGCGATTGTCCAGTTGACATACATATCTATTCGTTTGGAAACGGCCAGATCTATCAGCTCCAGACCGCTATTGCTGGCTGGCAATGCCGCAAATACCGCCTGGGCTACTACCGTGGCATCGGTTTCACTGGCAATTCTGGATTTGATGGCATTATGAACTTCATTACTCCTGCTGACATTAGCTGCGGCAGAGAGGTATTTTCGCATATCAGGCATCGTAAAGCTTTTTATCGCCCAATAGCGAACTTCAGCCTGGGGATTATTGATCAAAGGCAAAATATCATTGATCATCGCCGGGTTATCAGTGAAAGCCAGAACCGTCGCTACCTGGATTTTCAGCTGCTTACGCATTGATTTATCCTGGACATTATCCGCTTTATCCAGCACATTTGGATAAAATTTCTTCACTGCCGCGGCATAGTGGTCCGAATAGGCCTTATTGGAGGCCTCATTATTGACAATATTCTTACTTTGGCCGGTCAGCTCCGAAGATGCCGCACTTAATGCCGCAGCATCCTTGGCCGCCAGCATATCATCGAAATGCTCACGCACAAAATCGTTCAACAACTGCACCTTATCCGGAGCCAGAACATTTAAGCTGCGCACCGCATCCATATCCCGGACTGTAACCTTAGCCCAAGCCCCTGAATTTAGCCCCAATGTGCATAAAATGCAGGTTAATAAACCAAATTTGACTGTTTTGCAACGAAAAACGTTCATAAATAGACTCCAGTTATACTAGAAATTTCAGCCCACCCATAAAAAAATGTTCAAAAACCCTGTTTTTGACAATAAAAACAGGTACAGAAACTCAATTATAGCGGCAATTTAATATTCTCAGCCCATTGGCATAGATTCATAACGGTACTTAATCCCTTAGCTGATGTCAAGGTAATTCTCATTGACTTAAGCACCATAACTATCTATACTCATCACAATTAAGTGGCCCGGCCACTGCTGACCTCAAATCAATCCCTTAGGATTAACAAAAGGATTAAAATGAAAAGCTTCGAAGAAATCACCCCGGCCCTCAAGGCCATGGAGGCACAGATACTAAAAATCTATGACTGCCTTTGACATTACGGCAAAAACTCAGGAATTAGCAAAACTCGAAGAGCAAATCAATCAGCCCGGCTTCTGGGATAAGCCCGAAGCGGCCCAGAAAGTCGTCGCCGAGCTCAAAAATATCAAAAGTTCCACCGATCCGATCAATAAAGTACTCGCCGACATTGGCGATACCATCCTTTTATGGGAAATGGCCCAGGAAGAAGATGACAATCAGGCCCGCAGCGAAGTTGCCAGCTATCTCGATGAGCTGGAAGCCAAAGCCCAAACCGCTATCGGCGCCGCCCTGCTCAGCGGTAAAAACGATAATATGGATTGCTTCTTCAGTATCCACGCCGGGGCCGGCGGCACCGAAAGTTGTGACTGGGCCAGTATGCTCCTGCGCATGTATACCCGCTACTTTGAACAGCATGGCTTTAAAGTTGAAGAACTCGAAATGACACCCGGTGAAGAAGCCGGCATCCGCTCGATCATGATGCGGGTCCGGGGCGATTTTGCCTTCGGCAAGCTGTCCTGCGAGGTCGGAGTCCATCGATTAGTGCGGATCAGCCCCTTTGATTCGGCTAAACGCCGCCATACCAGCTTTGTCGCTGTCGATGTACTGCCCGATTTTGGCGAATCAGCTGATATCGAAATTGATCCGGCTGAAATTGATATCATGTGCTACTGCAAAGCATCCGGGGCCGGGGGCCAGAATGTCAATAAGGTATCCTCAGCGGTACGCATCACCCATAAACCTACCGGCATAGTCGTCGACTGTGTCGCCCAGCGCAGCCAGGTCCAGAATAAAGCGGCAGCCTTTGCCCTGCTGAAGTCCAAACTCGAAAGACTCGAACAACAAAAACGCGATAAAGAGATGGCCGCCCTCTATGGAGCCAAAGGCGAAATCGGCTGGGGCAATCAAATCCGCTCCTATGTCATGCAGCCCTATCAAATGGTCAAAGATCATCGAACTGACTATCAGGTCGGCAATCCCACCGCCGTTCTCGATGGCGACCTAGATGGTTTCATAACCGCCTACCTCCACCACAAGCTTGAAGCAGGTTAAACCTGCACATAACTTACATAAGGATCACTGGTCGCCAGCTTGAAGCTGGACACAGCTCACATAAGGATCACTGGTCGGTAACTGCTCCCGGCGTCGTTGCCGCCTGCATCAGCCAGAACGTCGCAGGCGGGGGGTAAATATTTACCAGCGAGGTTGGAACTTTGTAGAGACAAGGCACCCCTTGTCTCAGCATCTGGCTAAATGTCTATAGTCTGGGACACACCTGTAGAGACGTTGCATGCAACGTCTCTACCCTGCCCATGGGAACCCTGCTTCCAGTTGAATGTCCCGCGTGAAAGACACAGATTAAAAGATGTAAAGGCCTGGCCAATCATTCAAAAAGTAAGCCGTGCGCTTAGCACCAGGCTAAGCGACCTGCCTTATTTATAAAAAGATCATTTTCCCTCTTGAGTAAAGATCAATTTAAACGTGACAACAATCATTTCATATACTTCTTTGTAGGCTCCCCAAAAACCTTTTTCATTCCAAACTCCCTGATAAGTCAAAACTCCAGATCCAAGCAGCGCACAGCCCATATACAATTCAACACCTCGTTTAAGCCATTTATTTGAATCATATGCCATACCAAATGCCCCTAAAACAATATTGAATATCACAAAGGGGAGCATATTTACGAATAAATACCCTAAAGAAAAAAAGATACGTCTAAGTAAAAAATCCATTTTATAATTCCATTTCAAAGTTATTAATCTTATCACATGGGCATAACCCACTCTACAGGACTGCGTTAACCACTACCACCGGTCGGGCTGTCAGAGCTGGCCCTATCCCTGATAGCCGATGGGTTTACTCCTCTGCGCCAGGGGCATTGGCTGGTTTTGTTGACTGTTCTTGCTCAATTCCCCAACAGTTCTGCTGCCTTATCACGGTCGGCCTTGGCCAGATCAGTCTTGCCGAGGGCTTCATAGGCCTTGGCCCGGGCCTTATAAGGAGTGGGGTGATCGGGTAAAAGTTCAAGGATTTTGTTATAATCGGCGATGGCCTTGTCATACTCGGCCATGATGAAATAAGTCTCGGCCCGGTTCTTATAGGGAGATATTTTATTAGGCTCCAGTTCGATTAACTTGCTATAATCGGCCACAGCCAGAACGTATTGTCCTGTGTCACTGTAGAGATACCCCCGCATCTCGTAGGCATAGGTATTATCCGGGTCAGCTTTGATAGCCTTGGTATGCTGGACAATGGCCAGTTCAAGGTCGGCTTTGGCCAGATCATCCCTGCCGATATTTTCATAGGCTCTAGACCTAGAACGATAGATATATGCCAGTTCGGGGGCTATCTCCAGAGCCTTGCTGTAATCATCTATGGCATTAGCATAATCTTTCATATTCATGTAAACCACCGCCCTGGAGCGATAGGATTCGGGGTCATTGGGCTCAAGTTTGACAATCATGTTCCGATCAGCCAATACCATGGGATATTGATTTTTCCCATCGTATGCATTGGCCCGGGTATGGTAGGCAATGGCATAGGTCGGATCAGCTTTGATAGCTCTGGTGCACAGGTCAATAGCCTTATTATATTTACCTTTTTTATTATATTCATAGGCAGCTTCACGATAATCTTCGGCTTTCTGCCTGTCGGTGCGGTTGTCACAGGAAGTTAATCCCAGCATGACAGTTAGCATTAAGACTGTTAACAGGTGTTTTTTCTTCATCATCACCTCCGTTTTAGGTTTAATTCATCGTGTTTCAAGTCGGCTCATCCAGAGCTTGCCCTACGCCTAGTAGCCGATAGGTTTATTCCTCTGCATCAGGGGCATTGGCTGGTTTTGTTGCCTGTTCTTCTTTGATTTGCCGAAGTTCTATGGCCTTTTCACGGTCGGCTTGGGCCAGATCAGTCTTGCCGATGGCTTCATAGGCCTCGGCCCGGCATTCATAAACAAGGGGATGTTGCAGGCCAAGAGCAAGGGTCTTGCTATAATCGGCGATAGCATTGTCATAATCTTCCATGCTGGCATAAATATCCCCACGGTCAAAAAAATGTCTCGGTTCGGCAGGATTAAGTTCAATTACCTTATTCATATCATCCAGTGCCAGGCCATAATTACAAAGACAGTTATAACAGCTAGCCCGCAAGTCATAAGCAGCAGGAAAGGTCGGGTCTGCTTTGATAGCCTTGGTATATAGGTTAATCTTTTGATCAATGTCATCATGTCCGGTATTTTTAAGGGCTTGCTGAACATAATCCTCAGCCTTTTGCCGGTCAGTGCGGTTGTCACAGGACGTTAATCCCAGCATGGCTATCACCAACACTGCCAGTATCGCCCGGTTTTTCACATTTTTTAACATAATAATAGTCTCCGCAGTTAATAATCTCTCTGCAAGTATTATAATTATCAATTCTCAATTGTCAATTCTCAATTAAAACCGGCTTGATTGAGACATTTTCATGCATGATTAAGAGGTTTTCATCGATGAGGAAGACATTTTCATGCTTCATTAAGACATTTTCATGCATGCGGAAGACGTTTTCATGCATCATTAAGACATTTTCATCGATGCGGAAGACGTTTTCATGCATCGTTAAGACATTTTCATGCATCATTAAGACGTTTTCATGCATGGATAAGAGGTTTTCATGCATGAAAAAGATGTATTCAACTTCGGTTATGGGACCGCTATTGCACTTAGGGTAAATTTCTGCTAATTTTTTTGGCCCGCAAAATATCAATTTCAGCCCAGCTTAATTGGCCTTATCAGTATTGGCAAACAGGCTCGCTGAGGTATAGCTGGCCGGGCCTTGATAAATCCGGGATAAAACTTTTACATAAATCATCAAGTAACTTTCCCAGCTGGCCAATAAATAATAACAGGTGCTAATCGCACGGCCCACTCTTTTGAATGAGTCATCGCGCTGGAATGAATTGGTTAACATTTGCCCCCCACCTGCGACATCCAGCAAAGTAGGTCGAGCATCCTGCTTGACATTGGTTTCATTGTGACGCTGGGTGGAAATAAATGACAAGCAGGATGCTTATCCTACTTATTAAATAAGTTATAACGCCGGTATTATATTTGACCCTGAGCCCCGCGTTCAACATCTGGCCGGATGCTGAGACAAGGCATGCCTTGTCTCTACAAAATGTGTCACGAGCATATTGATATTTGTCCCCGGCTTGCGACATCCAGCCGGCAGCAGCGACCAACGGAAGCGGGAGCTCCCACCGACCAATGATCCTTATGTAAGCTGTGTCCAGGTTCAACCTGGTGCTAGGCGCACGGCCCACTCTTTTGAATGAGTCATCGCGCTGGAATTAATTGATTAACATTTGTCCCCGGCGACCGACATCCAGCCGGCAGCAGGCGGCAACGACGCCGGGAGCATTTACCGACCAATGATCCTTATGTAAGTTGTGTCCAGCTTCAAGCTGGGGTTGCTTTTTGTTTGGTTTTGGTTAGAATATTAGATATATAACCCAAATAAACTAACAAGGAGCTATAAATTGCAGTTAACAGAATCAAAAGCACGGAGCGTATGGCAGTTTTTTTCCAAGATCTGTTCGATCCCTCATCCATCCGACCACGAACAGCAGATAATCCAATGGCTAATAGATTATGCCGAGGGCAAAAAGCTGACATGTAATAAGGACAAGGCCGGCAATGTCATCATCAAGGTTCCAGCTACCGCTGGTTGTGAAAAATGGCCCACGGTAATCCTGCAGGGTCATGTCGATATGGTCTGCGAAAAGACTCCCCAAAGTAATCACGACTTCATGAAAGACCCCATCCGCATGGTCGAGCAGGATGGCTGGATTTATGGCGATCAAACGACCCTTGGAGCCGACAACGGCATTGGCTGTGCGATGGCACTGGCGATGACCAAGGCAGATGACAAGTTAGTCCATGGCCCGCTGGAATTATTGTTTACTGTCAGCGAGGAAACCGGGCTCAATGGCGCCGACGGTCTGGATGCAACGCTGCTCAGCGGAAAATATCTGATCAATATCGACAGTGAAGATGACAGCGAATTTGTGATAGGCTGCGCCGGCGGTCAGCAGACGGCCATCGAGCTGGATTTATGCTGCACGGCGGCTAATTCCGGCTGGCAAAGTTATTTGATGACCGTGTCAGGCTGCAGTGGCGGCCATTCCGGGGTCAATATCCACTGCCAGAGAGCCAATGCGATTCATATTCTGAGCAAAACGCTGGCAAAGCTGCAGCAGCATGATATCGCTTTGACCTCTATCAAAGGCGGCAGCGCCCATAATGCCATCCCGCGCGATGCCGAAGCTTTGCTTTGCTTTAGCCCGGCGGTCCTTCCGGAGGTTCAGCAGACCATTAAGCAATGCGAAACCTTACTAAAAGGCCAATATGCCAAGACCGATGCCAATCTTTCGCTGAAAATCGAGGCCGTCCCGCAGAAAACCAGCAGAATCATGGACCCAAACAGCTTTGCCGCCACCGTTAACCTGCTCAATGCCCTGCCACACGGGGTATTTCGCTATAATCAGGAAATCCATGGCCTGCCAGAGGCATCTAATAACCTGGCAACCCTGGCAACTGACATGGAAAACTGTAAATTAAAGGTCAGCACCTCCCAGCGCAGCAGTCTGGAAGCTTCGCTGGATGAATTAACCGATAAAATAGTCGCCGCCGCTACGCTGGTCGGGGCAAAATGGACAAATAACACCCGTTATGCCGCATGGCAGCCTGACTTCGAATCCAAACTGGTCTCTAAGGCCAAAGGGCTCTATCATTCTATCCATACCGTCGAACCGCACATCCTGATCATCCATGCCGGACTGGAATGCGGCGTTATCGGCAAAAAAATGCCCGGTCTGGAAATGCTTTCGATGGGCCCCAATATCGAAAACCCCCACAGCCCTCAGGAAAGAGTCAATATCGCCTCGGTTGACCGGTCATGGCAGTTCTTAAAGCTGCTCTTGTCAGAACTGAAAGAGTAGAAAAATCAGATCTATCCGCAGATACACGCAGATAAACGCAGATGAATAGACAATATGCAAAATGATCCTCAAACATATAAAATCATTGGAGCGGCATTAGAGGTACATAATACTCTGGGGTCAGGCTTTCTGGAAAATGTATATCAGTATGCTCTGGCAAATGAGTTTTCTTCCGGCAAAATCCCATTTGAAAAGGAAGTAAATTTGCAAATATTATATAAAAACCAGATACTCCCCTGCTACTATAAAGCTGATTTTGTTTGTTTTGAAAGTATTATAGTAGAACTTAAAGCATTAAACGCTGTCACCACAGAACATGAAGCACAAGTTCTTAACTATCTTAAAGCTACTAACTGCAAAAGAGCATTATTTATCAATTTTGGCAGGCCACAATTGCAATATAAAAGATTAGTCCACAATTATAGTGAATAATAACATCTGCGTTCATCTGCGGGTATCTGCGGACAGAAAATATTGCCCGGCAAGAGGGCTTATATGGTTTTAAGCAGGGCTTAACCGGCTTTTATCATGCTTTTTTCGCTGTCTGTCAGGCAACAACCGGGTTTTCTGTCGCAATTTGGGGTGTTGTTTTCCGTAAAATGCGATTGACTTTAATTTTGAATTACCGGAAAATTGAGTTTCTTAAATGTAAATTAGCAATATATAACAATTTATGGAGGCTTTTGATGGCACAGAAAGAAAATAAAACCAGGACATTGGACGTATCTCGTCGTAATTTCCTTAAAACGGTATTATATACATCACCGGTATTATTGTTTGGACCCGGATGCTTGTTTGCCGAGGGCCAGATCAAGCCATTGTTCAAACCTAAACTGATACCTAAGGGCACAAAGATTCGTGCCGCACAGGTTGGCGTCTTTAATCGTGGCGGCAGCGTTCTCAATGAATTTAAGAAATTCTCTAAAGACCAGATCGATTTTGTCGCTTTTGCTGATGTACTGTTCACTGACCCTAATCCTACGATGAAAGGCTTTGACGGAGTGCCCTGCTACACTGATTATCGTGAAATGTTTGAAGAAATGCACGATAAGATCGATGCGGTCATCGTCTGCACTCCCGATCACAGTCATTTCCCCGCTGTCATCCATGCTATGCTGATGGGTAAACACGTTTATGTTGAAAAACCGCTGGCTCAGAACGTTTATGAATGTCGTCTACTGGAAAAAGTCGCCAGAGCGACCGGCGTTGTCACTCAATTAGGCAATCAGGGCCATTCTGGAACAGGTACTTTCCAGTTTGGTGACTGGGTCGAAGCCGGTTTAATGAAAAATATCAAGAAGATCGATGCCTGGATGATCAATAGTCGTCGCTGGCATGGCTGGACTGACACTGAATATCCCAATGAAGTCCCTCCAGTGGGTTATGACTGGGATCAATGGCTTTCCCGTCGTCCATTTAGACCTCATAGTGAAAAACTCACCGATGGTAACTGGCGATGCTGGTATGAATTTGGCTGTGGCTGCATGGGTGACTGGGGCGCTCACATTATGGACGCCATGCATCGTTACTTAAAGCTCGGCCAGCCTTATGAAATCTCTACAACAACTTATGGCCCCAGTGATTTGTATTATCCACAGGGTTCAGTAATCACCTTTAAGTTCAAAGCCCGTGGCGATGATCTGCCTGCTTTGGAGCTGAGATGGTTTGATGGTCAGGGCAACTTGCCAAAAGAGGTCCCAGCTGGCTATGAAAACAAGCTGGGCACAGTTGGTTCATTGATTTATACCGATGACTTTGTCATGCGGGGCGTAAGTCATGGAGCAAACTATAAAGTTATCGATGGTAAGGCTCCGGCTAATCCGCCAGCTTTGCGAAAAAACCTCTCAAATCATTTCAAAAACTTCCTGAATGGCTGTCAGGGCATCGAACCGGTGAATTCACCCTTTGAAATCGGCGCACCATTATCAGAAATGCTCTGCCTGGGTTGCATAGGTCAGAAATACCCTGGTACCTTAAAATATGATGCCAAGACCATGACTATCACCAATCATCCCGAAGCTAATAAGATGCTCAAGGGCCCGGCCGTGCGTGAAAACTGGGATGCTTATGATAGTGGCAAACCGGTCAAATCCAAAAAAGCTCTGATTAAGTCACCAATGAAGGCTAGCTGGGAAAATCTTATCGATACTAAGATGACTAAATGGGAAAACCCCTATGAATGGGGCCAATATAAAGTTGTCAATGATGAAGTCATCTTAACTACCGACAGAAGCAAATGGTTCCTGCTGACTAAGAAGGAATATGCCAACTTTGCCTTCGAAGCTGAGATCAAAATGCCAGTTAAAGCAGGCAATTCCGGCTTCATGTTCCGCTGTCAGAAAGCCAAAAACCGCGCCTGGGGCTATCAGGCCGAAGTTGACACTCAGGATCGCAAATGGTCTGGCGGATTATATGATGAAGGAAGAAGAATGTGGTTTATTTCACCTGAGAAAAATGACCCTGCCAGCGTGGCAGCCTTCCTCAAGAATGCTGGAGACTGTTTCAAACAGGGCCAGTGGAATAAGTATCGCATCGAATGCAATGGCAGCCACATAAAAATCTCAGTCAATGACATTGTCACCACCGATGTCCATGATCAATGGGATACCGCCGGCTTTATCGGCATTCAGCATCACGGTGAAAAAGGATTGGAATACAAATTCCGCAATATCCGCATTAAAGATCTCGGCCCCGGCGGTGAAATCTGCTATCCGCATCGTGAAGCAGCCGCTCAAAAGGCCGCCGCTGCCGGAAATGTCAAGAATTCTCTCGATGGCGATGTCTATGAAGCCGAAACCGTGGTCATGAAAAACGGAACTCAGGCCGCTACCAATCAGCGAGGCTATCAGGGCAAAGGTTTTGCCGACTTTGGCACCGCTGGCTCTTATGTAGATTTCGATAATGTCTTAGCTGGAGCCGATGGCCAGCACAAATTGACCTTCCGCTATGCCGCCGCTGACAATAACCGGGCCTGTAAGCTCATTATCAATGGCAAAGAAGTCTCAACTGTCAAGTTCCCAGGCACCGGCAGTTTTGAAAACTGGAAAACCGTGACCGTTAAAGCCACCCTGAAAAAAGGTGGTAACTCAATTAGAGTTGTTTCCATCGCCGCCGGACCTAATTTAGACGCTTTAGGCGTCACCAAGTGAAGACGTGAATAACAATTAGTCTATAATAAAACCAAGCCCTGCCCGGTCAAATGATTGGGCGGGGCTTTTTGGTTTAAATATAATATTTTTTTAGACAGGATTTACAGGATTTACAGGATGATTGTTTAGAATTTGATTTACTTCTATCCCCGGCCTCTGACATTCACTGCTAAGCGCAGGGCTCACTTTACTAAATGAGTAATAATGCCGGTATTCTATTTATCATTTGTCCCCGGCGTCTGACATTCAGGCTGATGCAGGCGGCAACGACGCCGGAACCTGCACCAACCAGTGATCCTTATGTAAGTTGTGTGCAGGTTCAACCTGCCTTATGCCTTTTTTTCGTGTCTTTCGTGTCCTTTGTGGTTAAATATTAATATTTTTAAGACAGGAAAAAGTCCCCAAATGCCGGCAAGCCTCATAAACACCCGAAATAGAGACCTTTGCATGCTTAAGGACTGTTTCATGCATTAAATTATATATATTTGACAATAAATGATTAAAAATTATAATGATTCAGAGAGAAAAATTAAACTTAAGGGGCAAGATATGGCAAAAAATATGAAAATATGGACGCTGCTGGTTTTGTTAATGCTTTCTATAGCTGGATGCGGGCCTGAAAAATCACCTGAACTGCAAAGAAACTGGCTGGAAATTGATCGGGAAAATACTTTTATGCCCTGTATGAGTCACAGGGATGATTATCCAGTCATTGCAATGTATAATGATATGAGTTTACAGGAAATGATGAATGCTTATGAAAATGATACTGAAGAATTTTCTTGGCTTTGTTTCGCTATCTGGCCCGATGGACAGCTTATCTGGTCTGAAAATGGTGCCGATGGCGGTCATCCTTATCTGCAAACGCAGCTGACAGCCAAACAATTACATGAAATGGCAAAGAGAATTGCCGATGTAGGATTGACTTCAAGTAATATGGGCACATGCTGTTTGCTTGCTATCAGGGCGCCGCATACCTGGATGACAATTAATATCAAAGATGTATATTATACCAAAGTTCCACACCGTGGCTGCTATGAAATTTTCCGCAATGGCCAATATGAAGACTGTTTTGTAGATGATATTATCGGCAGCCTGGGACCAATGCTCAAAATTGAAAGAATTGTCCGGGAATACATCCCTGAAAATGGTAAAATAATAGATTCCAGAACAACAATTGAACCAGGTAAAATCCGGGTCTGACCTGATTTGTAAGTTTGCCTGTTTGAATGCAATATTTTTAAACCACAGACCGGCAAAGCCGGGTTCACAAATGAACAGATTACCCAGATTATTTAAATACATCGGCCACTGTCCACTGCCCGGGCATATATATAAGCCCAGATGATACTGCCGAGACCTGATGCACTTCTTGATGAGTGGGGCCATAAAGCTTTTCCCAGTTCTTTACTTTTGCTTGCCAGAGAAAATGGACAAAAACACAAAAAACAATTGCTCCGATCAAAATCACCACATACCAGAGTATCAGGCGGGTTGCCCAAAAAGCCTGCCCCTCATTAGCATTTACTTTCATTGCACGAAGATAATTCCGACCAGCTATTATTCCAATGATAAGTCCGACACAAAACACCCCATTCGAACACCAAAAATAAGCATCCGGGCCACGTTCACTACCTCGCTCAGCAGGATTGGCCCAACCGATTAAGATCATCAAAGCAAAACCTGCGATAGGCACCCATATAAAAACATTTCGATATCTAGCTATCGTCTCAACATCATATTCTTGCATTGTTTCACCATAAACTGTCATATATCTATTTCCCACCTGTTAAGTCGCAGCTGAACCCAGCTTGAAGCTGGACACAACTTACATAAGGATCATTGGTTGGTGTTATTCCGGCGTCGTTGCCGCCTGCTACCGGCTGGATGTTGGCCGCGGGGGCACAAAACATAATTTATAACTCTGATTCCTGCAGGCTTACC
Organism: Phycisphaerae bacterium; assembly: GCA_016342495.1. GTDB lineage: Bacteria > Planctomycetota > Phycisphaerae > Sedimentisphaerales > SM23-30 > JAEIOG01. The sequence goes on along the minus strand of JAEIOG010000062.1, from coordinate 15,924 downwards.
AAGTCGGGCTCTTTTGTGGGTAATATACCATACAAGATTAATCCAACCCACGCTAAGCACCTAATTACAGAAAAATATGAATATGTTCTTAGCTCATCCCATTTTGATATAAAAGATTCACTATTGGACTCATCCAGCATAGAAATATCATAAACAGTATAAAAAATAAAAGGTAATATCTCTTGGCACAATGCAAACATGAATATAAAAAGAGCTAATCCTTTTGTTCGCTGAATTATCTTATCCTTTTGCATAGACAATCATCCTTTCTAATCAGAGTTGATTCGCAGATGAACCAACACTAAAAGTCACATTCATATTCAAACCCTTAAATTTCCCGGTCAAATATTTACTTGATAAACTATTGAATTAACATCTCTTCCTTGTAAGTATCTGAACCATCTTCCCTGTGAAGTTCATAGGTAATCTTTATCGGTTTTGCGGCATTTGCTTTGATAGGATATACATCTTTAATTACTTCATAAAATCTGGCATAAACTTCTATCTGCAATCCATCAAGATTATAGGCTTCATCACCATTATGGTCATCAATGCTCATTAGAATCGACCCGGTACCGCTGCATCCATCCATTAAGATATCTCTTTGGTACATAATAACCTTTTGAAGATTATTTTTATCCGGGAAAGCAAAAACTATTACCTCATTACTCTTAGATCGAAAACTGCCAATATAATCACCATTTCCCCCAGAGTTAATTATATCTGCAAATATAGCTGCGGTCTTTCGGTTGCGATGAGATTCATTGGTCAAGGCATAAAAAAATAATATTGCCGCAACAACTATTGCCGAAGATATTACCAATTGCGTTTTATCTATTTTCATTATCAATTCCCCTGATTAATTAAGCGGTAAACAACCCGGCAGCCAATGACAGCAATAAGCAGATTAAGCGATGCTCAAACCGCCCATATCTTTATATAGTCAAAAATCCGATACACAAAGAACAATTATAACTCCACAACTACTATACAACAAGATAAAATACCCTGATTTTGCCACATAATAATATAACTCTGTGCTCTCAGTGTGCTCTGTGGTTAAAAAATATTAAAATAAAACCACTGAGCTCACTGAGTTCACTGAGATTTGTGTTAAATTGATTTACTTATGCCAGATTTAAGTTTACTTCTGTCTGTTTGAAGTTTACTTTTGTCAGAATTGAATTCACTTTTGACAGATTTAAGTTCATTTCTAACATAATTAAATTCACTTCTGACATAATCAAGTTCACTTTTAACAGATTTGAATTCACTTTTGTCTGTTTTAAATTTACTTTTGACGATTTTAAATTCGAATTATGGGACTACTGCTTTAAAATTGACAATTTTGAGCCTGAATTTTTTATTGGTTAATTTATCATCCTTTCAGCTAAAACGGACTTTATCAGTATTATTATCACATTTATTGGTTTTGGACTGGGCAGAAATCTTTGTTTGTCTGTTACTTTTTCTAAGAAATTTTTTAATCACCCGCTAAAATCTGCCAATAATAAATATTAGTAAGCAACTTGATAAAGCAACTCGATTAAAAAAAGTATTAGTGAAATATCGGAATTGGCGATTGATCAAAAAGAAAAAAATTAAACTATTTAACAAATAAACTCCTTATTAAACCTAATAATTATCTTGATGATCTTTCGATCCAGTTCTGATATAGCACTAATGAATCTAAACAACTTTTTATCAAAGAGGTGAACAATGAAATTCCCTACCAATCAAAGCGATGTAGTGGTCTTAGCCAACAGTATGAACAGCGGATTAGCTGCCCATCCCACCGATTTTCCTAATGTCAACGCCGCGGCCCTGGCGACCGCTCAAAGCGAATACTTAGCGGCTTGCGCTGAAGTGGAAACGGCCAAAGGAACTTATCATCAAAAGATCTCCGGCAAAAAAGCAAAGTATAATGCCCTGGTCAAAATCATGCAAAGCGGTATCAAACAGGCAACTCTGGATAATATCGATACTCCCGACAATCTCTACCTTATCGGCTGGGCTCCGCGGTCAGCGCCGAGCCCAATGGAAATCCCCGGACAGGTCGAAAACTTTGTCGCTGTCACTCAGGGACCCGGAACCATCTCATTTAAATGGGATAAACCCTTAACCGGCGGTAAGGCAACCAATTATATCCTCTATCGCCGCCTTCAGGAACAAACCGGTGAGTTTGGCCCGTGGACTCAGGTCTATAACAGCTATACTAATGACTGTTCGTTAATTGAACAACCCCGCGGCGTGCAAATGGAATACTCAGTAACAGCCACTAATCACGCCGGTAATGCTTTAACTTCAAATATCGCATCGGCAGTTCTCTAACCAGCTTGAAGCTGGAGACAATTAACATAAGAATCATTGGTTGGTAAGTGCTTCCGGCGTCGTTGCCGCCTGCTTCAGCCAGAACGTCGCAGGCCGGGGACAAATATCAATACACCCGTGACACATTTGTAGAGACAAGGCATGCCTTGTCTCTACGCCAGACCAAATCGCGGACGCCAGAGACAAATGCAGGCTGAGCCTGCACCCTACTTACATAAGAATCATTGGTTGGTAAGTGCTTCCGGCGTCGTTGCCGCCTGCTTCAGCCAGAACGTCACAGGCCGGAGACAAATATCAATACACCCGTGACACATTTGTAGAGACAAGGCATGCCTTGTCTCTACGCCAGACCAAATCGCGGACGCCAGAGACAAATGCAGGCTGAGCCTGCACCCTACTTACATAAGAATCATTGGTTGGTAAGTGCTTCCGGCGTCGTTGCCGCCTGCTTCAGCCAGAACGTCACAGGCCGGAGACAAATATCAATACACCCGTGACACATTTGTAGAGACAAGGCATGCCTTGTCTCTACGCCAGACCAAATCGCGGACGCCAGAGACAAATGATATCAATTTTTTCCTTTTCCCTTTTTACTCATTAACTTATGCCTTTTGCCTTTTGCCTTATGCCTTATGCCTTTTGTTTTACGCCTTGCGCCTTCTTCCCCCACCCTTATCAGCCCGGTACTTTATCATATTAATATAAATCTTTGAATACAATTTGCTCTTTTCCTGCTATAATGAACCTTAGTCTGGCCTTTGGCGGCATAAAAAAATAGATTTTGGGCTTTAAAAAGTTCACTGGCTATAATATCCTGAGTATAAATCGCCAAAATCGCCCATTAACAGGCTTAGTAATAACAGTTAATATCGACATAGCCAGGCAGGAATATCAAAATGTGCTATAAATATCTATTAATCATAATGATTCTCGTATTGATAATCACCGGCCAAAGTGCCCCGGGCCAGCTACCCAGTGGATCCCCCGATAATAACCTCAGCATTTTATCCCAGGGAAACCAATTATCTCAAAACCAAACCGATAATAATCAAAGTCAGGGCATCAACAAGATATTGCTCACTGAAATCATCCTCAGTATTGTCACAGTCTTTTCAATTTTCCTGATATTACTGCTTTTACGCCAGAGAAAAAGCAATAGAGAAATCCTCGAAAATGAAATTCGTCTGGCAACTCTTTTTGAACAGTCCAATGATGCCATCTGGATGATGGAAAATGCCTGTATCATCGACTGTAATCAGAAAAGCCTGGAAGTTTTTGCAGCTGACAGCAAAGCTCAGCTCATCGGCAAAACCCCTTTTGAGCTTTCGCCAGCTATTCAGGATGATGGCAGAGACTCCAAAGAAAAAGCCATGGAAATTATCGAGAAAGCCACAGCACATGCTGTTGAACCGTTTCAATGGAATCATATCCGTATTGATGGAAAAGCCTTTACCGCCATTGTCTCCCTGACTTATGTTGAAATCCGTGGCAATCGAATCCTCCAGGCAACCGTCAGAGACATCACCGCCAATAAAATGGCCAAAGCTGAACTGAAAAAGAAGGACTTTATCATCCGCTCGGCATCAAGTGCCCTTGTTACTTTTGACCTCGATGGCAATATCACTTATGCCAACCCGGCTTTTGTGCATGGCTGGGGCTATGATAATGATAAAGAGATAATTGGCAAACCTATATTTGATTTCTGGAAGATTAATGATATCAGACAGGAGATAATGGCAGCTTTACTGGGCAAAACTATGCAATGGGATGGCGAACTGCAGGCTATTAAAAAAGATGGAACTGCCTTTGCCGCCCATACTTCTTTTGCAACCGTTCTCGATGATAAGAATAAACCTATCGCTCTGATGGCCACTTCAATTAATATCAGCAAACGTAAAATGGCTGAGCTGGCACTGGAAAAAAGATTAATAGCACTGACTCGACCGCTTGATGATATCGCAGAAATATCCTTTGAAGATTTATTCAATATTGAGGATATTCAAAAACTGCAGGATGAATTCGCCAATGCCACCGGGGTAGCTTCCATCATTACCAAAACCGATGGCACACCTATTACCAGACCAAGCAATTTCTGTAAGCTATGCAATTTAATCCGCAAGACCGAAAAAGGTTGCATTAATTGTATGAATTCAGATGCCGCTATCGGTAAACACAATGTTCATGGATCCAATATTGAGAAATGCTCCAGCGGCGGACTTTGGGATGCCGGGGCAGGTATTACCGTCGGTGGCAAACACATCGCCAACTGGCTGATTGGCCAGGTTCGCGATGACAGCCGATCAGAAGACAGTATTCGCCAATATGCCAAGGAAATCGGTGCCGATGAACAGGAAATAGTAGAAGCTTTTAGACTGGTTCCTTCGATGCCCATCAAGCATTTCGAACAAATAGCTCATTCTCTGTTCATTTTCACTAAACAGCTATCTGACTCCGCTTATCAAAACATTCAACAGGCACGCTTTATCACTGAACGTAAGGAAGCTGAATCTGCCTTAAAAGAAAATGAACGCAGACTCTCGACCCTTTTCAAAAATCTGCCCGGTATCGCCTATCGATGTAATATTGACAATAACTGGACCATGGAATTCATCAGCGATGGATGTCTGGCATTAACTGGCTATAGCTCCGATGACTTCATTAATAACAATAATATTGCTTATAATGATATAATTCACCATGATGACCAACAGAAGGTGCAAATCTCAATTCATAACACTCTCAAAACCAAAGAGCCTTTCCAGCTCAATTACAGAATAACAACAAAAGCTGGAAAAGAAAAATGGTTCTGGGAACAGGGCATAGCTATTTTCAATGAAAATGGACAGGCAATTGCCCTGGAAGGATATATCTCTGACATTACTGAATACCGCAGAACTGAACAGGCCCTGCTGAAAAGCGAAACTGACCTGCGTCTGGCCCATGGCAGACTTAACAACTTCCTGGATACCGCACCATGTGTCGTTATTGTCCTGGACAAAATATTAAATATCAAATATATGAATAATTACGGCCTTGAATTTTTTGGATATGAATTGGAAGAGGTTCTTGGCAAACATGTAATTAAACTCCTGGTCCCTGAAATAGATTCACTTGCAAATGATCATATACGCCAGGACATAATTGATTCGTTTAATGATACCGAAAAAGGCAGTGTCTGCAATGTCAATGAAAACATCGCAAAAGATGGTAAAAGATTCTGGCTGATATGGGTAAATCGCAAACTGATTGACCCTCGTACCAACCAGGAGGAAACCCTGTGTATCGGCGTTAATATTACCGAACAAAAAAATCTCGAAAAATCACTTCGGGCAGCACAAGATCAATTAAAAGATTATTCCCAAGACCTGGAAAAAATGGTCGAAAAGCGAACCACCCAGTTAAGACACGAACAGCAGGAATTGACCAAAACTTTTGAACAATTAAAAAACACTCAGGATCAGCTGATTCTTTCTGAAAAAATGGCGGCCCTGGGCCACCTGATCGCAGGAATTGCCCATGAAATCAATTCCCCCTTAGGGGCAATCGGGGCAACTAATGATACTATTGCCACTAATATTGAATCTACGGCTTCACACTTGCCTGATATCTGCCGATGGGCCAATAGCCCCCATGGCCCGTTTGTCTTCCAGATAATCAATGACTGCCTGAAAAACCAGACTCTGACAACAACGATTTCCTCCAGGGAAAAAAGACAACTTCGCCAGAACCTCGGAGATTATTTAAACCTTAACAATATTGATAATGCCGAAGAGATTGCCTGTAAACTAATTGATATGAATCTCCAGGAATCAGTCGATAAATATTTAAGCCTGCTTAAAAACCCCGACAGCCTGAAAATACTTGAACAAATCAGCAATCTTACAACTATATCCAATTGCTGTGAAATAATTGGTACCGCTTCTAATAAAATCTCCAAAATTATCAATGCCCTGCGAACATATACTCACACCGGAATTGAAGATCTGCAAGTTAAACAGCAAGTTAATCTGAGAGATAATATCGAAACCGTTCTGGTTTTATTTCAAAATAAATTCAGACAAGGTATTGAACTCGAAAAAATATATAATGGCAACCCGGTTATCTCTGCTGTACCCGACCAGCTTAGTCAGGTATGGGCCAATCTTATTCAAAATGCTTTACAGGCTATGGACTACAAAGGGCTGCTTACCATCAATCTGGAAGCTATAGATAATGGTGCCGCTGTCAGTATTCAAGATTCTGGCCTGGGCATGGATGATGCCACCCTCAAAAGAATCTATGAACCATTTTTTACCACCAAAGCACCAGGAGAAGGTACGGGGCTGGGCATGGATATTGTAAGAAAAATTATCGAAAGTAATAATGGTAGAATTGATATAGAATCTGCTGTCGGAAAAGGCACCAAAGTAACTGTATGGCTGCCAGCAGGGAATTAGCGTATGCGCTTTTTCTGCAAGATATGGAAATAATGCTGGGCGAAGCGATGGGCCTCATCGCGAACATATTGCAACAAACGCAATGCCGGGTCATTACGCTGCAATTTAATGGGCTTATTGGAACCTTCTACATAAATTAATTCTTCTCTTTTTGCTAAAGATATAATTTTTGCAGGTCGAAAATCCAATGAATTAAATATTTCAACAGCACCATTAAGTTGCCCCAATCCGCCATCGATCATCACAATATCAGGATAAAGCCTGTCCGGGTCACCGCCATTGCCATAACGCCGGGTCATAACTTCCCGAATTGAGGCAAAGTCATCAATACCGGTAACAGTTTTAATCTTAAACCGACGATAGCTGTTCTTAAAAGGCCTGCCATCAATAAAACATACCAGACTGCCCACGGTATCCTGACCTTGAATATGAGCTATGTCAACGCCTTCGATCACCCGGATAGCCTGTTCCATACCCAAAACATCGGCTAACCTTGTCAAACTGTCTGCCGGGTCAATCTGAAACAATTCAGGCTGAACATGTTCATCAACTTTTCCCCGGTCTGATAGCGATTCTATAGCTTTTATTTCATCGCGGAGTTTTGCGGCTTCTTCAAATTTTAAATCCGCTGAATACTGTTGCATCTCTTTGCGTAACTGGCCCAGCACAATACTGCGCTTGGATTCCAGAAAATTCCGCAATCGTTTTATATCAGCCCCATAGTCTTCCAAACTGATTTTCTCAGCGCAAGGGCCGCTGCATTGCTTAATGCTATGCAAAAGGCAGGGCCTGAAAAACCTTCGTTTCTCATCTGTATTATTAATTTCGATCTTACATGTGCGAAACCGAAAAATCCGCTGCAATATTTGCAAAACCCTTCGCAACTCTGCTACCGAGGTAAACGGGCCATAAAGTTTGCTGTCCTTGGCTGGCTGCCGGGTAATAAAAACCCCTGGAAAATCCTCACGGGTTATTTCAAGATAGGGAAATGTCTTATCATCGGTCTGGCGGGTATTATAAGCTGGCTGGACATCTTTAATCAGCCGGGCTTCATGCAATATCGCGTCAACTTCATTTTCACATTCGATAAATGAAATATCGGTAACTTTATTGATTAGTTCAACAATTTTGGGCCCGCGCGAGCCCATCAGGTCGGCCCCGGGCTGAAAATAGCTGGCTACCCGATCCCGCAAATTGACCGCTTTACCAATATACAGCACGATCCCGGCCCCATCCTTCATCAAGTAGACACCCGGACAAGTCGGAAATTCACGTATGCTATTTCTTATTATGGTTAATCTGTCTGTCATCTAATATTCTAGCAGGATATATCTATTCAAGCCTTAATCAATTCACGGCATTGGTTAAGTAATGGCCTAAGTTTTTCTCCAATCACACTCCAAACCGTTATAGGGTCCAGGTTGTCATAACCATGCACTAGAATGTTACGAAAACCAATAATATTTTTATATTCAGAAATTTTCTCGGCAATATCAGGATTAGTTTTATTCAGTTGCACAATTGCCTCGCCAATAATCTGAAGTTCCCTTTCCACTGCTGAACGAAAAGCTCGATCATTTTTATAGTTCTCAACAGTTTTCTGTAAAGTAAAATTAATCAGAAATTCACAACAATCAATAATATCATAAAGGTATTTTTGTGGTTCATGGTGCGACATAAACCCTCCTCTTGGTCCTGTTAATTGATTCTATAAAATAAGGATTCTTTAATCCACCAGGTTCAACAAGATCAACGCTTCGGCCAAAAAGCTCCTTGAGCTCTGCTTGAAAATTAAAAAAAATATCAAAACGATTTCGTTTAGCACTATCAGAAAATTCAACTAGAAAATCTAAATCACTATTTTCCTTGTCAAACTGCCCACTAATAACAGAACCAAACACATCAAGTTTAACAACTTCATATTTTTGACATATCTCTATCAGTTTTGCTTTATTATTTTCAATTATTGCTACCATAGCTAGCCTCAAAAAGCCTTTATGTTGAATTCAAACTTGCTATTTCCATGATTTTGTATAAAATATAACTGATATTATAACTGAATTTAAATAAATTAACAGCAAAATAACACCTAAGCAAGGAGTTAAAATTATGTCCGAACCTAGAGTCATAATCGTAATGGGTAGCGATAGTGATTGGCCTACTATGAAAAAATGTTACGATTTACTGCAAGAATTCGATATTACCTGCAAAGTCCAGGTCGCTTCTGCTCATCGCACCCCCGCTCAGGCTATGGAACTTGCCAGCACAGCCCGCGACAAAGGCGTACAAGTCATTATCGCCGCTGCCGGGATGGCTGCTCACCTTGGCGGAGTCATTGCCGCCCACACTACCCTGCCGGTAATCGGTGTACCAATGTCCGGCGGTATGCTTGATGGCTTAGATGCCCTGCTGAGCACTGTACAAATGCCACCGGGAATCCCTGTTGCGACCGTCGGGGTTGGCTCAGCTGGTGCCAAAAACGCTGCCCTGCTGGCTGTCCAGATGATGGGCATTGCAGATAAAACCTTAGCTGAAAAAATGGCCCAATACAAAAAGGATATGGCCGACACCGTCATAGCCAAAAACGCCAAGCTACAAAAAGAACTATAATCAAAACAGAACTTTTTTCCCCAACATAAAGTTGGGGATCATTTTCCTTAACTAATATGCGATATTTAAAGTACAAAATGGAAGAACATTAAAATCATGGACACCACCATGCCAATTATCAATAAAATCCTTCTCTGTAAATGCACCGCAGCTCATATTCTCACTGAAGATAACATCAGCCAACTGACAGCTTATCTTAACGATAACAATATAACCTTCGACACCGCCGATGACCTGTGCAAATTAGCTTCAGAAAAGTCTGCCATCTTAAAAGATTATGCTGACGAAGGCGCGATTATCATTGCCTGTCAACCTCGGGCGATTCGCTGGCTATTCAATGCCGCCGGTGTTGCCCTTCCCGATTCTACAAAGCTCCTCAATCTCCGCAACGACAGCATCGAAAGCATTGTCGAAGAACTAAAAAACATAACAACTTCAAAGGAATCAGCCAGGCATATCGAATTACCTCCAGATAGTCCCCTGCCGTGGTTTCCGGTCATTGATTATGACCGCTGTATCAATTGCAAGCAGTGTATGAACTTCTGTATATTCGGCGTATATTCGATAAATGATGGCAATATCGAAGTTACCAACCCAACCAAGTGTAAACCCAACTGTCCAGCCTGCAGCAGAGTCTGTCCGGCCCAGGCTATAATCTTTGCCAAGTATGATAAAGCTCCATTTGATGGTTCCAAAGTCCCTGAATCGGTCAAGCCCAAGACTATGTCAGCCGTTGACATCTTCACCCAGCTTAAGCAGCGTAACTCGGCCAACGATCTCAAGGCCATGCAGGATGAGCTGGACATTCCTGATGCTGTCATCAAGGATCTGGACAATAAAAAGCTCTAAAGCAGATGCCCGACCAGTCCGGTTAAGCCATATCCAGAAAAATATGGCCAAAGCCCCGCTCTATCTGCTATAATGCGCCCGGTATAAACGATCAAACAATAAGGTATAAGTCATGTTCAATAATTTCAAAGCTGTTTTAATCCCGATATTAGTCGCCTTAGGCGCTGGGGCCGCTCTTTTCTGGGTAAATGCCAGCAATAGCGACCCTATCGAAACCCGCATCCCGGGTATGGAAGAGAACTTTACCGCCACTGCGGTCATCCAACAGGTAGATATTATCCCCGCTCAGCTTATCCCAGGTGATGGCATCCCCTCAGCCAGCACCGCCAGTTGGAATCAGTTCCGTGGCGACAATCGTGATGCAATTACCAAAATCAATTACACCTTAAATACCGACTATGAAACTCAAAAACCAGCAATTCTCTGGCAAAAACATCTCGGCGAAGGCCACAGCGGCGCTGCCGTCCTTAATGGCCGGGTTTATGTCCTCGATTATGATATGGAAAAAGATGGCGACCTGCTCCGCTGCCTGTCATTAGATGATGGCAAGGATATCTGGCAATATTTCTACCCCATCAAAATCAAACGCAACCATGGAATGAGCCGCACCATCCCAGCGATAACCGAAAAGTACTGCCTGAGCCTTGGGCCCAAGGCCCATCTGCTCTGTTTTAACCCTATCGATGGTACTTTATTATGGCAAAAGGACCTGGTCGCCGAATACGGCACCACAATTCCCGACTGGTACGTCGGCCAATGCCCCCTTATCGAAAACGATATCGCCCTTATCGCCCCATCCGGCTCTAAAACCCTGATTATGGCCCTTGATTGTGCCAGCGGCAAGCCGCTCTGGGAAATTCCCAACCAGCTTAACTGGAAGATGACCCACAGTTCAATCATGAAAATGGATTATATGGTCACTGACACCTACATTTACTGTGGCAGTGGCGGGGTTATCGGCTTTGACATCGCTGGCAAAGTCCTCTGGCACTTCGATAACTGGAAGGTCAAAATCGCCAATATCCCGGCCCCGCTGGTTTGTGACAATAATAAAATTCTCCTGACCGGTTCTTACAATGCCGGGGCCAAAATGATACAGCTCAGCGGCCCAGTCGATGCCATCAAGGTCAACGAGGTATTTACTCTGAGCCCCAAGGTCTTTGGTTCAAAGCAACAGTCACCGATGTTCTACAAAGGTGACATCTATGGGATACGTCAGGATGGCCGCCTGTGCTGCATGAACACTGATGGCGAGATTTTATGGACCGGCGAAGATGATTTCGGCTTTGGCCCGTGCATGATTATTAATGATATTATCTTTGCCATGGATGACCATTGCACCCTGAGACTGGTCAGGGCTACCAATCAGGCTTACCAAAAACTTACCGAGCTGGAAATCATCGAAGGCCACGACAGTTGGGCCCCTTTCGCCGTCGCCGATGACAAATTGATCCTGCGTGATATGACCGAAATGCTCTGCATCACTATCGCTAAACCTTAAATATCCAGGCCACCCCGATCAAATCCATCAATCTCAAATTCCATCACAAACTCACGAAAGGCCACATATCGTTCGCTTTCAAAATCATGGCCAAACGATGGCAGCTTCTGGAAAATATCGGCATTAGCCATCTTCATATATCGCTTCTGATAAACCGCAACCATCATTCCAGTCCGCAGCACTCCCTGCATACAATGGACTAAAACCGGGTAATTATCACCATCATCACAAATATCGATAAACTGTTTAATCTGCTCTGCATTGGGTGGCTCGCTGGTCAGCATCGGAATCTGCACCAGTGCAATATTATTCCTGGCACAATATTCCTTGTGGTCGGCCAACCACTGCTTGCCTTCAAAATTCCTGTGCCCTGACAAATTAACAATTGTCTTAATGCCATAACGCTGGCAAATCATTTCCAAGCCCCTCTGGGGCAATTTCCCGCTTCGATACAAACGACCCTTTTCCACCAGACCAAAATGATAATACAACTTATGTCGACGATATAAATACCACCCCACACCAATACCTAAAATTCCTAAAATAATAAAAACATATTCCATTTAATCTCTTTCAAAAAAACCTGAATCTCTACCTTTTTCCGGGATATTCTTATGCAGCAACTCGATAAACTCTTCCCCGTTCACCACCCGCACCTGCTTATCTAAAAGCTGGACTGTCTGGTAAATCTCATCCATCCCTTTGCTCCAGGCATGAACGGTCACCATGCTGTAACTATTGGCATTGCCTGGATCTCGTGGCAGATTGTTCAGCGTCGCTGCCAGTTTCTCTGGTGACGACTTTACTGCTGAATAAAATTCTTCATTACGAAAATCAAACCGAGCCGTCACCATCGGTTTACCATCATACCAGTATATCTTCCCGCCATGCGGGGCATACCGTACATACTCCATATAATAAAGTCCCCGAATCGCTTCCATTTGCATAAACCATTTGGCATAAGGCTCATAATATTCACCGGAAAACTCATGTTCGGGCATCACCCGATCAATCAGCAACATCACTTTTAAATCGGCACGATTTATAAACTTTTCCAGTCTTTGCATATGTGTTTGCAGATATGGCGCCCAGTTTGGATAAAAATACCCCAAACCGCAATAGCCCACAAACGCATCATTTTCAGTCGCTGCATCATACCACATATCCACTGCCCCTGGGGATAACTCTACCAGTGACGGTGCCATCCCCCATGTCATCGGAAATTCGCCCCGGTGCTGGTTGGCAAAATATCTCTGCGTCGAAAAGAACGAATTCGTCCCTATCTCCGTTAGGATATTATCCATATCGCTCATCACAAATGTTACATAATGAACGCCTTCTTCTTTTTTTGGTTCCTGCCGAACTATCTTTTGCTTAAAGAATTTATCTTTCATCGCCGGCCCGGTCGAAGCATGCACCGACAGGTTCAGCATCCAGTCGCTGGGCATCTGAAACAACCCCTCTTCTGAATGAATCTTAACCGTTAACCCTTCGTCTTCGGTCACCGGGTCCTGCCAGCCATACACCGGCGATACCGGTGCCATACTGCGATAAACCGCACGGGATAGCTTTTCATCAGCATACCACCAGCATAGCTGTTTGGTAGCCGCACTCCAGTCCATCAGATATTCAACGCTGGGATGAACTTTATAATCATTGGTATGAACAATAATTCCGCTATGATTAAGTTTCTCACGATAAGTATCATATACCCAGCGACAATCTTTGCCGCGAACATCGACAGCCATCGCATAGCCGATTTCCTTTGCTTTTTCTTCCAGTTGAACATCAATCGCAACCCCGTCAATAATCCCCGCTATCGTTGTCGCCGCCGTAATCGAGGGTGTATCGTTCATATCAAACAATACATATTCGCCGCTACACTGGCCTTTGAACTTGGCCAGCAAGCCTGCCCAGTCATTAGCCAGCGAATCATCAAATGTTACATTGAAATTTTCTTTGAGATAATTGACAAATGTTTTATCACCGGCATCTATCCAGATTGAAGGCCCAACCAGTCGGGCTAGTGTCCCTTGCAGTGTCTGGACTGCAATCACCTGCCTTGCCTGCGAGCGTCTGCCTTTGGCAAATGTAAATATCTTGCAGTCTTTCTGTATTGGCTTAATCGGCCCATACAGCGGCTCATAACTGATCTCGCGATGCAGTTTAATATCATCCAACAGATAATGAGAAGGACGAATTTCCGAACGATAGAGAAATTCAATATCAATATAATAAGTCGATGGCTGGGTCTTAAACGAGTGGATTACTTGTTCCCATTTTCCTTTGGAATCTTCCATCTTGAATAACGTTTTGAAGATTTGCTTTTTAGCATGATCATAAAAACGAACATTGACATAACCACTTAGTTGACCAAATGGCGCATCGGGCATGGTTTTATACCGATAGGTCAATTCCATCTTTTCTTCTGGCAACACAGATATCTTATCCGACCGCATCCATGAACTTGTTCCAGTGTTTGCATCTACAGCTATCTTAAAACAATGCCCCCCATCAGGTGCATCAGCTTTGATCGCTTCAGAGCCTATAAAAACCCAGCCTTTCATTCCATTTTCGCCGCCACCATTGACTAATGGTGAATAACTCCTGTCAAACTCAACCGCCCAGCCGGTACTAATAAAACTACCCAACAGGACAGTAAAAATCATAAAAACCATTTTACTGGTACTTTTTCCATTTTCACTTACGTATCTTTTCATTAATATATATCCATTTCATCATGCAGTAAATTAAATCTTCCTGGAACCCCCATACCTATGGCGGGTAACAGTTGATAAATCCCCAGTCAATTAATACCTCTACCATTTCCCGCTATTATCAAAAGCATATAAATATCCATTTTCGCAGCTGACTAAAATCAATTTTTCAGTCACATTTACCGCTGCGCTGATGGCTTTGCCAATCTTATAATTCCATATTTCCTTGCCTTCGAAATCTAAAATATAGATAGTGCCTTTATTATTGCCAAAGATTATTTTGTCATCACAAATCAATGGCGAAGCTTCAATATTATCGCCGGAGTTGAACTTCCATTTTTCCTTACCAGTAGCTATATCTATCGCGTACAAATAACCATTACCATTGCCGATAATAGCTAATTTATCATTTACCGCTGAAGTACAAAAGAAAGGCTCACCCGAACCTGAAGTGAATTTCCATTTGACCTCTTTGGTTTTTAAATCAAAGCAATAGAAGTAGTCATCATAATTCCCGGCATAAATACTATCATTTACCACAGGCGTTGCTTTGGCAATATATGACCCGGTATCTATGGTTTTAAACGGTTTCCCATTTTTGGCATCAACAATATGAACAAAGCCATCGCAGCCGCCAAAAACAATTTTGTCCTGATATATCGCCGGTGTGCTGTTGACATAATATTCCGATTCATAAACCCATATTTTACTGCCATCCTTAGCGTCAAGGCAATATAGATTATTATCATGACTGCCAAAAACAATCCCAACCTTCCCATCCTTATTCGGATCACCCATCACATAGCTATTAACTGAGCCTACAACTTTGCCGCCGGTTTCAAACTTCCATTTTTCCTTACCGGTTTCAAGGTCGATGGCATAAAGAAAACTATTTAAATTACCGATATATATGGTCTTATCAATAACAAAAGGGCTGGCCTCAAAGGAATCCTTAGTAGCAAATTCCCACTTTTTCTTACCGGTTTTAGCTTCGATGCCATAAAGCTTATAGTCATCAGAACCCACGATAACAATATCACCTGCGACCATTGCGGTAGTTTTCACATCGCTTTTGGTCTTAAATTTCCATTTCATCTTGGGTTTGGGATTCAGCTTGATTTTCGAATTACCGCTTAGCTCCTGATCTACTCGATAGGTAGTTTGCACGTTTGCTTTGGCGTAACCAGAGGAAGCCAAACCCAGCAATAAAATAATCGTATATATCTTTTTCATTTTTCTCATACCGCTATTTTCAACGAAATTCATGGTTTTTGCAAGCTTAATGCCATAAAAAAACGGGCCCAGCGGAAACCAGGTCTTATAGTAGACATTAATGGATTTTCCGGTAGGCCCGTAAAATGTCCTGAATTAACAGAACATGAGCTTATTTATCTGCATATCAAATTATATTACCAGGGCAATCGCATGAAATTTTTTTATTGGAAATCATCATTTCTTCTGTTGGCCCAATCCCAGCACT
>JAEIOG010000061.1 GCA_016342495.1 Phycisphaerae bacterium | reverse complement strand
TAATCCCCCAAAACAAGTGAAAAATTAGAGCTTAATTTTCTAATAGAATTGTCTCATTTTGCTTGACAATTACCGCTCTTGCATCGAGAGTGACAAATCTAAAGCTCGTCAAGATTTTATCAATAAAGTCTGGCTTGCTTTCGGTGTATCTCCGGTATGGTTTTGTAATCATAAAGACCCGATTTATGCCAACTCGAAAAGAGCTCCAAGAGAGCAGTTGTACTTAGAAATATGGCAGGCAATAGAACAACTGGACAAGGTGCCAGGTTCAAAGCCTCAAGGTTATTAGTAGCGTAGCAGCGTAGCCTTGGAGTAGCGTAGCAGCGTAGCCTCGAGGTAGCGTAGCCTTGGAGCAGCGTAGCAGCGTAGCCTCGAGGTAGCGTAGCCAGCGTGTCTGTTTCTAGTAATAAGAACAGCGTATCGCATGTGAACGCTAGCCACAGTCAGTATAAACCCCTCTAGTCCCGTCTTAAATAGCTAAAAATAGCACCGCCCCCTCACAGTGCACATAAGGCCACTGAAGGCGATTTGTTTGCTCTATGACTCCATCCACTAACAGTATCTTGAACGGGTCACACAGAGCGAATTTGGAGCCAAAAAAACTTTCAAAAAAACTTTCAAATCAGTTTGACTGTAATCGTGGGCGTAAGTTACGCTTCGTTAAGAATGAGAAACTTAATTTAACTTTTTTAGGAGTGCAATCAAATGTTTAAGACTGAATATAACTTTAAAACCTTCCAAGCGTACAAGTCTCAATACTCGACAATAGAAGTGTCGGGAATGTCAGTCAGAATTGATGCCCCGACTTGTTTGCAGACAATACAATTGCCCAGACAGTCAGCGACTTCTGAGTGCTGTGAGTCAAGAGTCCTGATTTACGATTGTGACGAGCGTCTGATCCTGATGTTGTCCGAAAAGTACTCAAGAGCGACCGGTCGGCTCGAATATGATATGAGCTATGGAGACTAATCGCAGCAGAGCCCGGTAAGCCGGGCTTTTTTTATGGGAGGTGCTCAGAGGCCCATGGAGGTGATTAAATTGTCACATGACTCACTATATTAATTGGTCAGCCTAAGGCGTATCAGGGTGATTTACGCCTTTTGAGATCACATATTTGTCACTGGCGTATTCTTAAAAAAAAAATTAAAAAAACTTTCAATTCAGTTTGACAGTATAATCGGGATTAGTTCCCGATTTTTTTTATCTAGCAATACTAACAATGTGATACTTATTCAGCCAGTGCACGACCTTTTGTCTGTGTTTCTAGTGACAGGTACAGTGGGCGAGCTTGTCTGTTTCTAGTGAAGTAAAAAACACCTATAAGGATAAAAATAATAATTATTATTGTAACAATAATAATAAGGTTTTTTCCCTCTTAGAAAGTGCATAACAGCCTCTTAAAACGATTTTATTTGTGCCGCGATATATTACATTAATTGTGACGATTAAGGCGTACCTGGGTGAGTTTCCGCTCCCATTACATTCTATCCGTGATTATTTTACTGACAAATAAACCGGTTAAAAAACTTAAAAAAAAACTTAAAAAAACTTTCAAATCAGTTTGACTGTAATCGTCAGCGTGAGTTACGCTTCGTTAAGAATAAGAAACTTAATTTAACTTTTTTAGGAGTGCAAAAAATGGGAACGAATAAAAAAATGGACCACAGTAAGTATCAGAGAGCAATCAGGCGTAAAAGCGATGCAGTGATTAGATTTATTATCGACGATTGCCGTGAGGCTCTCAGAGCGTTTCCTGAGAATCCTAATGCAGGTTACTATTGTGACGAGATTTGCTATTGCTCAGCAGAGCTGAAGCGTAGACATAGTGATAAAAAATCAGCTTAAATTTTACTTTTAGGAGTGCAAAAAATGACTTATCCGAGACTTGTAAAACATATGTGCGATAATTATTCAATTGATTATATTGTCAATTCAATTAAAACCAATCTGGGAATTGCGGACGATCAAATATTCCCTTTTAGGATTAATTTTATCGAAAAAATAGGAGCTCCGAGTGAGTGGGGTCAAAACTTCACGACCCCGATTAAAGTAATTGTGGAAGACAAATTGTATGAAGATAATATCTCATTGCCAGAGCACTTAGTAACAAATATCAATTTTGAATACAAATATTATGCGAGCGGGATCTTTATGATAGGCTATTGCGAGTGCCCAGCTAAAGACATAGTCTGGGTTTTTTAGAATAATAAATATAAACATTTCTTTATAATCGGGATTAATTCCCGATTTTTTTTATCTAGCAATACTAACAATGTGATACTTATTCAACCAGTGCACGACCTTTTGTCTATGTTTCTTGTGACCAGTACAGTGGGCGAGCTTGTCTGTTTCTTGTGACCAGTACAGTGGGCGAGCTTGTCTGTTTCTTGTGACAGGTACAGCGAGCGAGTCTGTCTGTTTCTAGTGACAGGTACAGTGGGCGAGTCTGTCTGTTTCTAGTGACCAGTACAGCGAGCGAGTCTGTCTGTTTCTAGTGACCAGTACAGCGAGCGAGTCTGTCTGTTTCTAGTGACCAGTACAGCGAGCGAGTCTGTCTGTTTCTAGTGACCAGTACAGTGAGCGACTACTACACATGCCAGTGCCCAGCCAAGCAAGTAGCAATGGGTCCTTCCGGCGTACGAAAGCGAGATGACCTCACACGAAACCCTCAAGAATATGTTTAATCTTTCCTATCGGTTGCCACATGACCGTATCTATACGTAGAGAAGTGACAAAAACACTAGGGTTTATACTGGTTTTTTTGGTGATTTCGCTTTCCAAACCCCCCCTCTATAGGGGAAATAATAACGTCTAAAATTAACTTTCTTTTGGGGACTTTAGGAAAAAAACACTGACGACATGACGACAAGGCAGAAAAGCAGCGATAATGGCACAAAAAAAAGGGATAATCCTGTAGTCAAAGATACGAAAACACATGACGACAAGTGACGACGGTGACGACAGTATGCTCCTCGCCCGCGTGCTACAAGCCTTTTTTTCTCTCTCAAAAAGAATCTTAATTTTGGTCGCAATTATTTTCCCCTATAGGGGGGGCTTTGAGTTTCAAAAAAAAACGCAAAAAAAAAAGCTCCGACGTTTGAACGACACAAAAACCTGTGGCATACTCGTGTGTACCCGATGTGGGTTGGATTATCACAGTAGCTACAGGAGCAAAAAAATAAATGGCTAAGAAAACACAGAACATGCCCTTGCGTTTGGAGTGGATAGAAGCGGGCACACTCACCGAGAATCCTCACAACTGGCGTAAGCACGATCAGGAGCAGCTAAGCTCGATCAAGGACTTGGTAGCTGACCCCGAGATAGGCTGGGCTGGTGCCTGCCTGTTCAACGAGCGTACAGGCCGTCTGATCGACGGACACGCCCGTCGCAGTGTGGTTGACCCGTCAACTCCGATTCCTGTGTTGGTTGGCGACTGGTCTGAAGCTGCTGAGCTGAAGATTCTGGCAACTCTTGACCCTGTGGGCGATATGGCCCGGGGCGACAGGGATGCTTACGGCGAGCTGAGCTCCGTAATTGACGCTGACAGCCTTTGGGTTCGTGATTTGATACAAAACACTGGCTTGACCCTTTCAAGCGAACCTGAGCCGGATTTGGGCGATTCTGAGGCCGTTGGTGACGAAAACACCTTTCCAGAAATGGAATTACAGCCGTTTGAGCATTATGATTACGTGATGTTGATGTTTCGGGACAGTCAGGACTTCCAGCAGGCGTGTGAAAAGCTGGGTATTCAAAAAGTTCAAATCAAGTACCCCGGTGGCCGCCGCAAGGTAGGTTTAGGCCGGGTTATCGACGGGTTAAAGGCGGTCAAAATCTTGGAGGGCAAGCTAGATGCAAATAGTAATTCCAAGTAAGGGCCGGGCGGATATTATTGCCGGTCGCACTTTGAAGTGGTTTCCTGACGCCATTGTCTCAGTTGGTGAAGATGAGGTCGATGCGTATTCCAATGTGGTGGCCAAGGACAAGCTTTTAGTCCATCCTGCCAATGTGGTGGGTATCGGTCCATTGCGACAGTGGATTCTGGACAATGTGGCTGACCCGGTAGTTTACATGATCGACGATGATTTGAAGCAACTCTATGACCAGACAGGGTTTAAGAAGCGCAGAATTACTGACCCTGCTGAGGCTCAAGCTATTGTGGAGCGGGTTGCTATTGTTGCTCAGGACGCAGGAGCGAGGGTTTTTGGCTTCCAGATTTGCGCCAGACCGATTGCTTACCGTCCCTTTGACCCTTATCACCTAAATGCCTGGGTGGGCGGTTCTATCGGCATTATAGGCCGTGAGCTGCGGTATGATACGAGTCTCCTGCTGAGGGCAGATATTGATTTTTGTCTTAAATCTTTGATGCGTGACCGGATTGTCATGGTCGATGGTCGATTTGATTTTGCTTATGACCTGTTCGCCGGTTCTGGTGGCGGGGCTAAGTTGCGGAGTCAGGAGCGACATCAGACTGAGATTAAATATTTGCTGAAGCGGTGGGGTAAGTATTTGCACACCCGTGAGTCTGCAACGCAGATACATTTTGGCATTAAAGTACCACGCCGGGCTAAATAAAGAATATTTAACATTTTCTTATCCATTTTTTTGCTCGTCCCACGGTCTTTGAAACGCAAAAAGTCCGTGGGACATTAAAATTTTTACAAAATTTTTTAATTCCAGTTTGACTGTCTACGTTTATGTATGATAGGCTTCGTACGTTAAGTATAAAACATTGATAATTTAACTTACTTTATAAGGAGCAAAAAAATGAAAAAAGTAATTATCGAAATCGACACAGGCAACGATGCTTTCCATCCGCAGGCTGGCTGGGAGCTTGCCAGAATCTTCCGTGAGCTACAGAGTCAGGCAGAGAGCGATCAGATTAAAGCAAAAATTTACGACATCAATGGCAATCCATGTGGGACTGTCAAAATAGAATATTAATTTTAAGGAGCAAGTATAATGGTTGCAGAGAACAAGCCAGGTCAAACGGTAGCCGGTAAATGTTATTTTTTTATCCCGGGCAGTGAAGCTGGTAAGGATGTGTTTGGCGGTATATCCCCTCGTGAAGTTGGTGGGAAAGTCAATATTCTGGATATTCAAGAAGTTCTGGAGGAAGGTTTAGATTTGTCTAAAGCGGACCTTACGGAACCCCTGAAAATTTGCATTATCAAGTCTAGTAGCAATGGTATTAGTATTGCACTGATACACGTTATAAATGCAGAACAGCTGGGCGGTAATCTTAATACCAGAGCTTCAGAGATTGTCAGTGAGCAGATTTATGGCTCTGCTGTTTTTATCTGGTCAAGCCTCTTGCCGGACGAACTGAGGCCCGGCAGTAGGCATCATGCCGGAACAGAGTCAAGGCGAGTTACAACTGATTGAGGACAATAATAGCCGGGGCGATGTGAAGCCCCGGCATAACAATTAAATTTTAGGAGCAATAAAATGGGTTTAGATATGTATTTAGAAAAAAGCGTGTGGATTGGTGCTAATTATGAACACAACGAAGTTACAGGTATTATTGATCTCAAGAGTAAAGGTAAGCTTGTAAAGGTCAACACCAATAAGGTGAAGTCAATCATAGAAGATTATGCTTACTGGCGTAAAGCCAACCAGATCCATGGCTGGTTTGTCCGAAATGTCCAAGACGGACAGGATAACTGTGCTCGATATTATGTTTCAGTTGAGCAGATGGAGGAGCTGGTTGATACTTGTCTGAAAGTTCTGGCAGACCATAGCCTTGCCCCCGATCTGCTGCCGGCTCAGGAGGGTTTCTTTTTTGGCAACGCTAAATATGATGAGTATTATTTTGACGACCTGAGGGCAACTGTTGCGATGTTAAAAAATATAAAAGCAGACTCACAGGACGCCGACGGGTTTTATTATTACGCATCATGGTAAAAAAAATATTCACGTCCCATGGCATAACAATTACGTTTATGCCGTGGGACAAAAAAATATTCAAAAAAAAAAGTTAAATCAGTTTGACTGCTCTCGTTTGTGCGAGTTAGGCTTCGTACAGAATTGATGATTAAACTTTTTTTAGAAACTTAAATTTTTTAGGAGCAAGACAATGAGCAATGAAAACGACAAAACAAAAGTATTTGAATTAATGGCATCTGCAATTCAAGAGCACATGAAAAGCTCGGTTGACGAGGAAGCCGTCCGCAAGATGATCGACGAGAAAGTCGGGACTATTGCAGCTAAGAAAATCGAAGTCCACTTGTCAGACGGTAAGCTTCCAGTCGAGCTTGACACTCCGCACGCAAGTCTGACCGATGTTCTTGATTTGGTCAATCAGGGTATTGACAATATTCTGCTTGTCGGTCCATCAGGGACAGGCAAGACAACTCTGGCCAAAGATTTAGCAACTGGTTTGAAATTAAACTACGGTTTTTTGAGCCTTTCCGCCGGTGTAACTGAAGCACACTTGTTCGGGCGTATCTTGCCACAGGCTGATGGTACTTGGGGTTATCAGAGTACCCAGTTTGTTGACATTTATGAAAATGGTGGAGTATTTCTGCTGGATGAGCTTGATGCAGCTGACCCGAATTTAATGGTCAGTGTCAATGCTGCCTTGGCGAACGGACATCTAAGTAATGTGGTCAATGGTAAGGTACACAACCGTCACCCTGAGTGCATTATAATTGCAGCAGCTAACACTTACGGCCTCGGAGCTGATGCCCAGTATGTTGGTCGCAATCCATTAGATGCCTCGACACTGGACAGATTCGTATTATCGACGGTCTATGTGGATTATGACCCTGACCTTGAACGAGCCTTGACTGACGGTTCACCAAGCCACACGAGCCTTCTGGAGTGGGTTTGGGATATACGTAAGAAAATAGTCGAGTATAGATTACAAAGAGTAGCCAGCACCCGCTTGGTCATTAATGGAATGAAAGCCCTGAGTTCGGGCCATGATCTGAATTTCATTAAGCGCAAGTTCTTGCAATCATGGTCACTTGACGAGCAGACTAAGGTAGCCTGATAAAAATTTAAGTTTCTTTGCTTCCCGCCTCACGGTATCACATGGACGTTGATACCGTGGGGCAATAAAAAAACTTAAAAAAAAATTCAAATCAGTTTGACAGTATTCGTGAGTGTGAGTTACGTTTCGTAGAGAATAAGAAACTTAACTTACTTTTAGGAGCAAAAAAAATGGCAATCAAATCGGATAAAATAATTGCAAAAAGAGCAGGTAAATGCCGGGCATGTGGCAGAACATTTAAGACAGCCGAGCCGGTATGGTTCAAGCGTCGTTATGGATTTAAGTGTCAAGATTGTGGTCCTCATGTTTCAGCTGACCTGAAGCCCCGCAGCCCAGTACCAACACCTAAAGACACGAGAGTTGTTCTTGGCGGACCGCAGTGCGGGTATTCTGCAATTAGGACAATGCCTAAAGATAAAGAATATCATGTCGAGGTCGGTTCTTTGACCGAGGTTGTAAACATGGCATGGGATTCTGAGTTCGGGGTTGTTGATGCTAGTCGTCTGGTTTGCAATAGCCAGATGTCCGATTATTTTGATGGCACAGGTAGTTGGGGTAATCACTTTACTAAAGCCAAGTTCATGCAAGAGCTTGTAAACCCATCACCGAAGTATATTGAGTTATGCGATGAGCTAAAGTCTGAGATTACAGCTTTAAGCCCGGCCCTGACAGGACGACGTGCAACCCGCCGTTTGCGACGAGGTTGCGAGTTTGGCGATCAGATTGACCCTGATAGATTTTTAATGAGAGTTCCAGAAATGTGGGAGCGGATGGAGCGTCGGGAAGTCCCGGCAAGACAGGTTTGTATCGCAATTAACGGTGCAGTAAATGCTTCTCGCAGGGAGGAGCATTTGAAGTATCGGGGTGCAGCTGTCATGGCACTGGTTGATTATTTATCTTCGATGGGAGTATCGGTCCGAGTCGAGTTACTGATGTGCAGCGACAGTATGACTCCAATGGCAAATCTGTCGGTGGGACAATTTGTAGCTAAAGATTATAACTGGCCGCTGGAGCGAAATTCTCTGGCTTTCATGCTTTGCGAAATTGCCTATGCTCGCATGTGCCTGTTTGCCAAAGCACGGGCATTGCCAGGCAAGCTTGTCTCTCATCTTGGTTCTCCGACCAGCGTCCCTATGAGTATAAGAGGCAGGTATGATGTTTTTGCGGACTATGACATTCTTGATCAGTATTCAGCATCACGATGGCTTGAACAGGCCGTCAAGAAATTAAACGACAATAATAACCAATTACAAAAAGGAGCTTAATTAATGGGTAAATTTAGAACGACAAGGAACTATGATATGTTTGAGGTAGCCTCGGCTTTGCAGAAAGCAATACGCCGGGGCGATGCCCGGTTTGCCGGGTATTGGGCGATAGAGCTGTTCGAGTCGGGTTATCGGGAATATGCCTGGCGGCGTTTGCTGGTGATCTCAGCTGAGGATTGCTGGGGTCTGATAACCAAGGAGATTAAGGCTTTGTATGAGTGCTGGCAGATGGCTGACAAGAAACGCAAAGGCACAGGCCGGGTATTTCTGTCCAAGGCGACCGTGCTGCTTGCCATGTGCCGTAAGAGTCGGGATGCAGATCACCTGACTAATATTGTCTATGACCTGCAACGGGTAACTAATGAAGATATAGACCGTGAGCTTGAAAACGAGCGTCAGGAGCTTAAGGAGATACCTGACTATGCCCTTGATATGCACACCCGCAGGGGTAAGAAAAAAGGAATGACAAAAGAGCAGTTTATGATTCAGGAGTTTGAGGCTCTTGACCCTAGGCAGCCGGGTTTGTTTGACGATGATATTAAATAGTTTTAAGGAGTTAGTAGTTGTGGTTAAAAAAAATAAAAAAATGGTTCCGGGGCTTCTGTTATTACCAGATTTTTCTATAGAAGAGATTTTTCCAGACCGAAAAGATGGCACATATTCTTTGGGTTTTCTTCAGAAAATTGTTGGGGGATTAATCCAAATTGTATATCTGGACGAGGACAAATTTGGAGGTATAAGCATGGTAATGGTTGTGAATGAGGAAGGTTTATTGGAAAATTTACCTGTAAATATCATGGCTTCGGAGGTGTATGGATCAATGATAGTTGGCCCGGCAATAATTGTTGGAAATAAGCAAATATACTGATAATTGTGACATGAATTGTGACAAAATCCTTGATTTTTGGGGACAAAAGGTTACAATCTGTTACAGAAATGGATTTTTATTCGCAAACACTCAAAAGTGAAAAACCGCGTTTAAGGCATTAAAAAACCCCATTTTTTCATGAAAAACGGGGTTTTTACAGTTAAGCCAGTGATGGGACTCGAACCCGCAACCGTCCGCTTACAAAGCGGGAGCTCTACCAATTGAGCTACACTGGCGAAAAAACTATTAAATTGTCTTGTCCTGAAATTATCGGCTATTAAGCTTTGATAATCCAGTATCAAATACCCCCAAGGGGACTCGAACCCCTGTCATCTGGCTGAGAACCAGATATCCTAGGCCGCTAGACGATGGGGGCGTCTTTTTGGCGATGAAGTTCAAGGCCTTAATCTCGATTTTCTTTCGAGAAAGAAATTTATATATGATTTGCGACAGGCTGTCAAGAAGGTTTTTAGGGAAAATTATAATATTTATTATTGAAAATGTGGATATAGCAAATATAAGATTAGCTTCGGACGGGATTATTTTAATTAGCTTGGTTGGCCCAATTATGTGTTTTACAAATTCCATTTTATATTGTATTTTATAATTGTAGTTTTTTTGAGAAAAGAGATAATAGCGGACTTTAAGAATGTCCGTTATTGAAAGGTAATATAAGAATGTTGAAAAAAATAAATGCTAATCTGTTTTTGGTAATGGTATTAGCACTAATTACGATGGCTTCAATAGCATCGCAGGTTCAGGCTCAAAATTCCGACTGGACTATGCTGGTATATTTAGATGGAGATAATGATCTTGAAGGGGACGCTATTTCAGATTTTATTGAGATGGCATCGGTTGGATCAAATGATAATGTTAAAATTGTAGTTATGTTAGATCGTGTTTCAGGCTATGACAGCAGTTATGGCAACTGGACCGATACCCGCAGAGGTCTGATAGCTTTCGGTGATGTGCCTGACCCTAATTGGGGTCAATCGATGGGCGAGCTTAATATGGCTAACCCTCAAACATTGGCCGATTTTGCTAACTGGGGTATGACTACCTATCCGGCGGATAATTATGCTCTGGTTCTGTGGAATCATGGCGGTGGTTGGCGTAACAGTACACCTGATTATACTAAACAAACTTTCAAGGCAGTGTGCTGGGATGATACCAGCTCTGGCGATAGTTTGTATATGGCTGAAGTGCGGGCAGCTTTGGAATCAATCGAAGCGGCCAGTGGCAATCCAACTTTGCTTGGTTTTGACGCATGCTTGATGGGAATGACTGAGGTTGCTTATGAAATTCGTAATCATGCTCAGGTTTTGGTTGGTTCAGCTGATTTAGAACCTAATGACGGCTGGCCTTATGATTTGATATTGACACATCTAAATGCTGATTCGACAATGACTGCGGCTGAACTTGGCAGTGTTATTGTTAACGACTATTATAATTCTTATCAAAATGACCAGACTCAGTCGGCTATTGATTTAACGCAATTAGATGCTTTGGCTACGGAGATAAATTCTTTTGGCCAGACCTTAAGGAATAATTGGGACAGCAATGTGCTTAATTGCGTGACAGCGGCCCAGTCGCTTCGGACCAGACTTGATTCGGTTATTATAGCTGAAGCCCATGGCGACGGTTGGCCCGGCGCTAATGGTCTGGCTATATATTTCCCTATGGATGGCCCGGAAGGAAGCTATGATAGTTCATATAGTATTTATCCAATAGGATTTCCGGGTGCGAGTGGCTGGGATGATTTCCTGGTTGATTTTACTACCACTATGGCAAACTCATGGATTGCCACTGCCAGAGGGCAGGCTCAGGTTTATGATGGCAATGAAAATACTGATTTATATGATTTTTGTGATGAGCTGATCAGTAATGCACCTGATAGTCTTTCGGTTTTCCCTGAAGATGATTTGGCATTTACCGGCGAAGTTGGTGGCCCATTTTTATCGGCAATAAATAATTGTCAAATAAGAAATGTTGGCACTGAAAATATAGATTGGCAGATTACTTGGACTGAGAGTTGGGTTGTGGTAGATTCTGCCATCACCGGAAATCTGGGTCCGGCCGAAACCGCTGATGTGATTATTTCGATAGCGGCAGAGGCTAATTCTTTGCCCAACGGTATTTATTCTGATACTTTGACTTTTAACAATCTGACAACGGGCCTAAGCCGTACAAGAGAGATTATTTTGATTGTTGGAGGTTTGGATAGTTTTACAGAAGAATTTGTCAGTGATTTTGATTTAGATAATAAGTCAATTGTTTTTACACCTGATAATTCAAATAGTTATTATTCGGCTTGCATAATGAATATCGACGAATTCCCGACTAACCCTGCCATAGGTTCACGGGTTAATGTTGGCGATGATGATTTTAGCAGAATTAGTATTTCAGAATCTATTCCATTTTATGGAAATGAGTTTAATGAAATTTTTATTGGCAGTAATGGTTTTATTACTTTTGAGCAGGGTGATACTGGTTTTCCTGAAGATTCCACTGAGCATTTCGCATTGAAGCGTATTTCGGTTTTGTGTGCTGATCTTAATCCAGAAGATGGCGGTTGGATTAATTATCAGGCTTTAGCTGATCGAATTGTGGTAAGCTGGATTGGTATACCTGAATATGGCTATGGCAATTCCAATAATTTTCAATTGGAGTTGTTTTTTGATGGTGTGATAAGAATGTCCTGGCTACAAGTTGACTCCAGCACTGTGATTGTGGGTTTGTCTAATGGCACGGAACCGGTAGCATTTAGCGAAAGTGATATGAGTGGCTATTCTTCCTGTGTAATTGAACCTCCGGCGATGCCAACAGAGCCTTTTCCAGCGGATGGCGCTTTAGGTGTTTCGCTAAATGCGATTTTGTCATGGAATAATGGGGCTAAGGCCTTAGTAGATTTTGATTTATATTTTGGTTTGGATAGTAACCCGGTTGATCTGGTTGCAGCAGATCGGGGATCGACCAGTTGGGATCCAACGCATCTTACTCCGGGGGCGACCTATTACTGGAAGGTTATCGCTAAAAATGAGAATGGCTCCACCGAAGGGCCGGTATGGAATTTTACTACAGCTGGACTTGTTGGCGACATCAATCATGATGGCGTGGTTAATATGATAGATTTTTCAATGCTGGCAGAGAATTGGATGCTGACAGAATAAAGTTAAAAACTAACAGTTTAAAGTGAAACGTTACGGCATTTACCTGCGGTAAATGTTAATATAATAACTGTCAATCAATGACTTAATTAGTCGCTGATTGGCAGTTTTTTTATAGTCTGATAATCAATATATTTGCGCGAAAAAAAAGCCCGCCTCTGTGGTGGGTTTACTTTTTTTCGGCTTCTGACTAGCCAAGGAGATTAAATAAAGAAGATACACTAATAATAAGATACGTTTGAGCGGGATGCAAATAAAAGTGTAAATTTTTTTAGTGGGTTGATATTAATAATAGAATGTAATTTTTTGGTTCTCATCCCATAAAGTTGGTAAAAGAGTAAGAATTTTCGACAGGATCACTGGATTTACAAGATATGGAATCCTGTCTATCAAAGTTTTTTGTTCGATAGTCATCTAATGGAAGCTATTTTGACATAAAGATAGAGAATTATTGGTATCATTTTAGCTATTTGAAGCAAAACAGCACGAAGCGGCAGCGCCGTGCTAAGGCTTTATGTTGTATTCCATGATGAGTAAAGTGACTAGCGTTAAATTACAATTTGCGTTTTTTAGCGGGTCGCTACCGCTCGCCGCTGTTTGTTGGCAATTTTGTTATCCTGTCAAAAATATTTCTGGTGGATCGAAAGGATGAGAATTAACCATTTTTTTTAATTGATGCTGAAGTTTCGTTAAATTATTGTTACTCCGTAAATTAAATAGAGGACATCAAGTATGCTACTTGCTTAAAGTTGTGGGATACAAGACAAGCTGGAAGCTTGTCCTACTTATGGCTAAAATGTTGCGTTAAATTTAAAATAATAAAGGCGTGAGCTGTTTTTGCTCACGCCTTTGGTTTTTATAGAGAGTGAATTTATTTAGCCATTTTTTGTCGGGCCAGGTCGGGGGCATTGTCGGTTTTGTTAATGCCTTTGATTCTGAAGCTGTACTTATGGGTGACATTGCCTTTTAGCATATATTCATCATGAGTACGAGCACCCCAGCTATTGTCGCCACCGACGCCCATTTGTTTATAATCGACGTTTACGGTGATGAAATCACGATCTGGCATTTCATTGATATGCATTGCTTTTTCGAGATCATTTTGGGTCCAGGGCCAAGCCGAAGCTGATACTACCGGGTCGCCAACGATTAGTAAACCATCGCCATTATTGTCGGTCAGGGTCATCCAGCGGACATCGGTACGATTACCACATTCTTGCGGTTCGACATATAGGTGATTGATGGTGTTGACATTGCCATCCCATAGGCCAACTGCGGCTCCGGTTTTACGATCCCAGTAAGATTCATGTTGACCTCGGCCAAACCATGCCATATTTGCCAGTGAATCATTGATACCGAAAGTCATGCCAAAGCGTGGAATTTCCGGGATTTTATTGCCAGCAACATTAAGTTGGCTATCAACGAACAAGTCGCCGGTTGGCAATATGGTGTAGTTGACAGTCATAGTAGATTTTCCAGCCGGCAGGTCATAGCTCCATGAGCCAGTCCAGATTTCATTGTCGATAATACCTGAAGTCTGGGCTGTGACTTTTTGCTGTTCGGTTGATTTTTTCCACATAGCCAAGCGGTTTGGCATACCATTACCTTTATCATTATCAAGAGGGGCACGCCAGAAGTTTGGTTTCAATGGGCTGGTCATGAGTTCTTTGCCATTGTACACATAGCTGGTTATCTGACCATTGGCATCGAAGCTAACTTTGAAATTTTCACCTGTTACAGTGATATTATCATCCTGTTTGGTCTGGGATAGTTTACCAGTAGCTCTAGGAGTAACTGGAACTTCTTTATTAATAGGAAGTTTGAATTGTTCCCAAGCCATCACGTGGCCTTTTTTGGCCCATAGGGTGTCGGCATTTAGTTTAGCGGTGAATGTGATATAATATTCAGCGCCGGGTTTAGGTTCATAAATATTATAAGGGACTTCAAGTTCCATTTCTTCCTGAGGGCCAAGTTCGATAGATTCAGGGCCACCCTGGTCGATGATTTTGCCATCGCATTCGATTTTCCAATAGCCATCGACAAAGGAAAGGTCACGGAAGAAATATTTGTTTTTGACTTTGAAAATACCGTATTTAAGGTCAACTGCAGTAACAGCGATTTCCTGATAAACCTTTTTCATTTCGAATAAAGAAGGATTAGGTTTACGGTCTGGCATTACCAGGCCATTGCAACAGAAGTTGCCATCATGAGGTTCTTCGCCATAGTCGCCGCCATAGGCCCAGAACATTTTTCCATCTTTATCGAATTTACGCAGGCCCTGATCGACCCAGTCCCAGATGCATCCACCTTGAAGTGCAGGATATTTTTCAATAATATCCCAGTAGTCCTGGAAGTTGCCAAGGCTGTTACCCATAGCATGGGCATATTCGCACTGGATAAGAGGGCGGTATGGGTTAGATTTGGCATAGTTTTCAATATGGCCAAAGCCAGCGTACATTGGGCAGTAGATGTCGGTGTGTGCTTTTTGTCCGGCACGCTCATAATGAACTAAACGGGTGCGGTCACGGGATTTGATCCAGTTGCTGGTGGCCTGGAAGTTTATGCCGTCGCCAGCTTCGTTGCCTAATGACCAGAAAATAACACAAGGGTGGTTTTTGTCGCGTTCAACCATATTAATTGTGCGGTCGAGGTGTGCGGCTTTCCAGGTGGGCTTATTGCCAAGAGTTCGATCAAGGTTATAGCCTATGCCATGGCTTTCGATATTTGCTTCATCGATGATGTATAGACCATATTGGTCGCAAAGTCTGTACCATTCGGGGGCATCAGGATAATGACAGGTGCGGACGGTATTGACATTATTCTGTTTCATAATCTCGATATCTTCGATCATGGATTCACGAGTTACATAATGGCCGGTGTCGGGGTCATGTTCGTGGCGGTTGACACCTTTGATATAGATCGGTTGGCCATTGACTTTGACTTGTCCGCCAGATAATTCAACTTTACGGAAGCCAAATTTGCAGGTTTGCACTTCGAGAGTTTTGCCTTTATCATTTTTTAGTGTTAGTACAACATCATAAAGATAGGGGGTTTCGGCGGTCCATTTTTTGGGGTTGGACACTTTGACAGAGGTATAATGCAGCATTTGACTGTTAGCGTAAGCCGATAAATTCATGGTTGGGGTTTGAGCGACTTTATTGCCATCAGCATCGAAAAGCTCGACATCTACGGTGCAGTGATTGACATGGTTTTTTGGGTGGTAATTTTTAACCAGAGCATCAACTTTTAGAACTGCGTTTCTATAATATTCATCAAGGTCGCAAGTTACGAAATAATCCTGGATACGCAGGGTATTGGTGGAATACAGATAAACATCACGGAAAATACCGCTGAGGCGCCAAAAGTCCTGACATTCCAAATATGAGCCATCGCTCCAGCGATAGACTTCCACAGCGATAGAATTTTCACCTTTTTTGGCGAAGTTGGTGATATCGAATTCAGCGGGGGTTCTGGAGTCCTGGCTATAGCCAACTTTTTGGCCATTAACCCAGAGATAGAAAGCCGATTCTACGCCATCGAATGTGATAAAGATTTGGCGTCCATCCCAGTTAGCCGGGACGGTGAAAGTTTTTTTGTATGAACCTACCGGATTATTATCATGAGGGATAAGTGGTGGATTGACCGGATTAAAAGGATAACGGGTATTGACATAGTGGTTCTGGCCATAGCCTTTACGCTGCCAGTTAGAGGGCACGTCGATATCATCCCAGTTGGAGACATCGAAATCATTTTTGTAGAAGTCGACTGGTCGGTCAGCAGGTTTTTTGACCCAGTTGAACTTCCATTTGCCATTTAGGCTTTGATAGTAAGGCGATTCTTTGAAATCTGTACTCAAAGCATCAGCTGTTGAGTCAAATGGGATGGCAGTGCAATGGGGTTCGATCTTGTTGATGCGGAAAATTTGTTCATTTTCCCAGTCTGGAGCTGCCGCAAAGGCTAAAGCTGTGGAAAAAACCAGCATTAGCAATGAAATGAGTGTTAATTTAGTCATAATGAATCCTTTCAGAAAAATGTAAACGTTTTTTTATTACAGAGCATTATCTAATTAATCTCTGAAAAAGAGATATTTTGCCTTTTAAAATAAATTTTCATGTGGCAATTGTTTTTAGTAGGTGCCATACATCCAGTTGGCAGCTATTATTTCCATGTCCGGTAAGTCAACTTTTCCAGATTCGTCGATATCAATGCCATTGCAGTATTGATTTTGTCTTCTGCAGTTTGATTTTAGCCAACTGCTGGCCAGCAGAGAGAAATCATTGAGGTCAACTTTACCATCATTATCGATGTCGGGATTTGGGGCATCGACAATTACCTGATAAGTTGAGCTGGAGGTATTACCATTGTCATCGGTGGCAATTATTTTGATAGTTTTAGTGCCACCGGTTGAATATATGGTATTCCATTGGAGTGAAAAAGTATCGCCTGAGATATTGGTCATCGGGCCAACAAGTATGTCATCGACAAATAATTCAGCGGTAATGGTGTCATTATCGATAATGGTTGCAGAGACAGTTACGGTGCCAGAAACTGTCGGTGGCGTCGTAGAAGAGTTTTTGGGTGTAACAGAAATATTGCCGATTACCAGATTGGGATACCTGTCATTCATGCCTGATTTATCCAGATCGCTTAAATAGGTGCGTTGGCCCATGACATTTAACATCGAAGAATATGCAGGTAGTGGTTCAATTGTATTTAAACCATTGGAAGAAAAAGCCTTATTGTCGTAATGCATTACCGAATAAAAGTCGTATTGGCCATAGATGTCAGCAGAACGGATTTCGAAATTGGATTCTCTGTCTTCGATAATATTTTCAAAGAGAATTGTTACGTAATCATCGCGGTCGGGTCGGGAATGTTCGTGCATTAAGCCGACTGCATGGCCAATTTCGTGAGCAACGATAAATTTATAATTCCAGTTATATATACCCATCTCCTGTTTGCCGCCAATCATCCCAACATAAGACCAGTTGCCGTCATCATCCTGGACATGAATATAATTTGATTGAGTAGTTCTTTCGACAAAATGCAGGTCAGAGACATTTGCCCATTGCTGGGCTGCGTCTAGCCATATCAGTTTATTTGAGGCCGATACATTGCTGTCAAATTCATAATAAACAATACCATTGGTCCAGCGGGTAGCCGAAAAAGCACTTTTGGTGCCGATGACATTTGTTTTAAATAACATATCATCAAATTGAACATAATCTTTAGCTGTGGGCTGACCGCAGGCAGTGATTGCAAATGTTAATATAGGGACAATAGTTAAGATAGCGAGTTTTTTGATGTGTATGTTAGAAAGCATTTTGTCAACTCCGGTAATATTGATAAATTTCTGAAAAAATAATATCTTTGCTGCTGTCTGAAATACGCTGAGCAAACAGATGCCGGGATTTGTAGGCAGATATTTCTGTTGCCTGAGCCAAAAGACCAGTTTATTATCGCTGAATTTGTCAGTATTTCAAGGTTTTAATCAGATAAATTGGTAATTGCTTCGGCGATTTTTATGCCATCGATAGCCGCGGAGATGATTCCTCCGGCATAGCCAGCGCCTTCGCCGGCGGGGAAGAGGCCTTTGGTAGTGACAGACTGGAGGGTTTCTTTGTCGCGGAGTATTCGAAGCGGGGCTGAACTACGTGATTCGATGGCAGTCATCACCGCATCAGCCATGGCAAAGCCTTTGAGCTTCTTATCCAGTTGCGGTAGAGCTTCTCTTATAGTTTTAATGATGTATTCGGGCAGGCAGCCGGCCAGGTCGCAGGGTGTTATACCGGGTGCGTAGCTGGGTTTGACGGTGCCGATGACTGTTGATGGGCGATGGGCCAGAAAATCGCCGACTAATTGGATAGGTGCATGGTAATTGCTCCCGCCGAGCCGGTAAGCGGCAGCTTCCCATTGGCGCTGGAACTCGATTCCGGCTAAGGGGTGGTCACTGGGGAAGTCTTCGACCTTTATTCCTACCAGAAGGGCACTATTGGCATTGTCGCAGTTGCGTTTATAATAACTCATGCCATTGGTTACCAGGTGGCCGGCCTCAGATGATGAGGCGATGACCTTGCCACCGGGGCACATGCAGAAGGTGTAGGTACTGCGACCATTGGCACAATGGTGAACGAGTTTGTATTCGGCGGCACCGAGGGATGGGTGGCCAGCAAACTTGCCATATTGAGCTTTATCGATAATTGACTGGGGATGTTCGATACGTACGCCGATAGCAAATGGTTTAGCTTCGATGGCGATACCTGCGGCATGGAGCATTTCGAAGGTGTCCCGGGCGCTGTGGCCCAGAGCCAGGGCTATCGCATCGGTTGGTATTGTTTCGTTGTCGTTAACAATAGCGGCGGTGATGTGGCCATTGGCGGTTTCGATGCCGGTCAGTTGGGTTTGGAAACGCACCTGACCGCCAAGGTTGATGATTTCCTGGCGAATGTTCTTTATGATACGGATCAGGTTGTCGGTACCGATGTGGGGCTTGGCCTGATAAAGGATTTCTTCAGGGGCTCCGGCCTTGACAAATTCAGTTAAGACTTTACGGGATCGGTTAAGCTTATCTTTGATTTGGGTAGTGAGTTTGCCATCAGAAAAAGTGCCGGCTCCGCCTTCACCGAACTGGACATTGGACTCGGTATCGAGGATGCCATCACGCCAGAATCTGTTAATATCTGCGATACGGGATTGTACATCCTTGCCGCGTTCTATCATGATTGGTTTTAGGCCCAGTTGAGCAAGAAGCAATGCGATAAAGAGCCCGCAAGGACCGCTACCGACAACAATTGGAGGTTTTTCGGCAGGCTTTACCGCCTGGGGCATTTGATATTGCATATCCGGGGCCGGTTTGATCTTGGGGTTGGCATCAAATTTTGCCAGGATGGCCGCTTCATCAATAACAGCGACATCGATGGTGTAGACCGCCATGATATTACTTTTATGTCGGGCGTCAATAGCCCGGCGGATGATCGTATAGGAAAGCATATCAGCGGGTTTAATGCCAAGGAGCTTTATTATCCTTTGAATCAGCAATTGTTCTTTGTGGTCAAAGGCAAGGGCAGTATCTGTTATTCTTATCATAGGTTGATTATAGCCCTGAAATTTATTTCTGCAATGCTTTAATGTTGGCTTTGGTCTGATTATATAAAGCCATTACCACTGTCGCCACCACAACAACTTGATTCTTTTGAACTGCAACAGCTTTCATTTTTCTTATTATTTCCTTTTTCAGGTAGTTTTCTGGTGTTATCAGTTTTGATAAATATCTGGCCTGATCCTTCGGTTTTGAAATGGCCGATAATGGCGGCATCGGCTATGCCTTTGGCGTGAAGTCTGGCCAGGAACTCATTGGCTTTGGCTTTATCGATAGCGATCAGCAGTCCGCCGGAGGTTTGGGCGTCAAAGCACATATCGGCCATGGTTTCGGTAACATCTTTTCCGGTAGTTACTTTATGGGCCGAAGATTCTTTATTGCGTTCGATAGCGCCGGGCAGCATTCCGGCAGCGGCATAATCCAAAACACCCGGCAGCCAGGGCAGTTTGTCCCAGATAATCTCGACATTGAGCTTGCTGGTGGTAGCCATCTCTTTGAGGTGACCCATGAGACTGAAACCGGTGACATCGGTGCAGGCATTAGCATTAAATTTTAGCATTAGCTCACAGGCGGTTTTATTCAGGGTGGTCATGCTTTTAGCGGAGGCGTCGATGCTTTTCTGGCTGGCCCGGTTTATCTGGTGGGCAAAGGCGATAATGCCAGTACCAAGAGGTTTGGTCAGGATTAATACATCACCTTTTTGGGCAGTGGAGTTGGTTTTGATTTTCTTGGTATCTATGATACCGGTAACGGCAAATCCGGCTTTGGTTTGGGGGTCATTGATGGAATGACCGCCGATGATCGAGACGCCGGCTTCTTTCATTTTGTCAATGCCACCGCGGAGGATTTCCCGCAAAGCGTTATCGGGAATTGTCCCGACGGGGAAACCGATGATCGACAGGGCGGTTAAGGGTTTGCCGCCCATGGCATAGACATCGCTGACGGAGTTGGCCGCGGCGATCTGGCCAAAGGTATAAGGGTCATCAACCGAAGGGGTAAAGACATCAACAGTTTGGACCAGTGCGGTGCCATTGCCCATATCATAGATGCCCGCATCATCGCCAGCGGCTACGCCAACTAATACATTTTTATCTGCATAATGAGGCAGGTCGCCCAGTGTGTCTTTTAGAAACTTTTGGCCAATCTTGGAGGCACAGCCGGGCTTTTCAACTGTTTTAGTTAATTCGACTTTGCCATTGGGGCTTGCGGGGCGTTCGCCGGCACAGGCGCAGATATCCATTTTCTTGAACTGCTCGCAAGGGCAAGGCTGGGCCGGGTTGCAGACGCAATGGCCTAGTTTTATCGAACGGCTCATGACACGTTTTCTACGCTGAGTATCTATCTTATTCATTTTTTTCTCCAACAAAAAACAATGGATGAATTTCATTCTCCAATGCTCCAGCCGTATCTGGAACATTGCCACCCGAATATTTTATTTAGTTCTGGGATAATGTTTTTCTGACATCAATAAAAAGATCGGTGAATTCTTTGCTGAGTTTGTTACGGGGGCGAGGCAGGGTTATGTCATATTTTTTAATGATTTTGCCGGGGCGGCCGCTCAGTACGATTATCTGATCGCTTAAAATCAAAGCTTCATCAATGCTATGAGTGACAAATATGGTGGTCATATTATGTAATTGCCAAAGCTTTATCAGCATTTGCTGTAAGTCGCTGCGGGTGATCTCATCTAAGGCGCCAAAAGGTTCGTCCATCAGTAATAATTCCGGTTTTAATGCCAGTGCCTGGGCGATAGCGGCCCTTTGTCGCATGCCGCCGGAGAGTTCATGGATTTTGGAATATTCAAAACCATCCAGTCCTACTTCATTGAGTAGCTGGGCGGCTTGCTGGTTACGCAGATTTCTTTTTATTCCCTGCATTTGCATGGAAAAAGTTACGTTTTTTATGACATTTCGCCAGGGCAATAAAGTATAATGCTGGAAAACCGAAGCGATATTTTTGCCGAAAGCCAGGTTGTTATCTAACTGTATCTGGCCTTTGTCCTGTTTAATTAAACCGGCGATGGTATTGAGAATTGTGCTTTTACCGCATCCGGTGGGGCCCAGTAATGTGACAAATTTACCCTGGGCGATTTGGAGATTGATATCGGATAAAGCTTTAACTTTATTGCCGACTTCGGTTACGTAGGTTTTATGCAGGTTTTTGATTGTTACACAATTTTGCATATTACACTTCCTTTCCGTGCCAACTGACAAAAGTCTGCATGGCTGATCTCATAGCGAAATTGAGTGTAGCGCCAATGGTGCCGATAATCATCATGGCCGCGACCACGATATCCATATCGGAAAGATCGGCGGCATAGATTAGCATATAGCCAATGCCGCTGTCGGCTCCGATGGTCATTTCTGCCGCGATAATGACAAACCAGCATAAACCCAGGCCTTGTCTTAAACCCGTTAAGATCATGGGCATAGCTGCGGGAAGATAGACATGGAAGAATTGCTGTCTGCGATTAGCACCTAGTGCCTGGGCCAGAATGAGATAATTTTTTCTGACACCGATGACCCCATCAAGGGTATTTGTCATAATCGGAAAGAAGCCACCCATAAATAATATAAAGATCATGCTGAGCTGTACCTGGTCAAAAACGGTATTGGTATAGCCCATTCCGATCATATTAGGGATGGTTTTGAGTTTAAAAATCGCAATAGCGAAGGGCATCCAGGCAATCGGGCATAATGGTCTGATTATTTCGATTACCGGTTCAAATAATCTGCAAAGGATTTTTGAGGTGCCAAGGGCCAGCCCAACGCTAATGCCAACAATCGCAGCTATGATAAATCCGGTTGCCACTCTTAATAAGCTGATGGCGGTATTGCTCATAAGCGAACCGAGAGTGTAATGATCCTGGCAGGGATTGGTCAACTGCTTTAAGACCGCGGTAAAGGTTGGATACATATAAGGCTTGTTATATATTGATGCTGTCAATTGCCAGATTAAAAGCAAAATCGCAGGGGTCAATATATAACCAGCCAATTTTAATAAGATGTCATTTTTGGTTTTTTGCATATTACTCAGTTGAGTTATTGAGTTTGTTATTGGCTTGTTCCAGCAATGAAAAATCATAGGACATCTTTGATGCATTTTCGTAAGATTTGCCTTTGAGTTTTCCTTCAAACAGGCCGAGATTATCCATTTCATCTACCCAGGTTTTCATGGTCTGATTCCACTGGTCAGTGTTTTCCATGGAATAGCCACTGGTCGGAATTGAAATTTTTTCTACAGCTTCGGAAGTTCCCAGCCATTTGGTTGCCGCGGCGACAGATTTATCCAGGTCGGAATTGATTGTTTCATTGGCCTGTATGAATAATGCCAGCATCGCGGCGATGGCTTGTGGTTTATTTTTGATAGCTTCTTCGGTAGCCGCCAGACAGCAGCATGGATGATTGAGAAAATTGCCCGGTGGCAGGGTTTCAAGGTCACAGATAACCTTTAAGATTTTCTTTTCCATGCCAATAGCTGGAAAAGGGTTATTACCAACATAGCCATCGATTATCTCATTTTGCAGGGCGACATTTAATTTGCCGCCTCCCTGGGTACAGATAAGTCTGACCTGAACAGAATCAGTGTCGGCATCTCCATATTTAATGCCTTCAAGTTCCAGTGCCTGTTGAAATATAACTTTAGCAACGGCCATTGGGCTTTTGTAGCCTATGCGGATGGGTTTGTCAGATTTTTTGACTAAATCGACAAAATCCTGCCAATTGTTGACCGGACTGTCCGGGGTCATTACAAACATATCACCTTTATAATGAAGTGGGGCAACAATCTTGATGGGAACCCCGCTATCGATGGCGGCCAGAATTGCAGCTACGCCACCAAAGCCAAATTCGATGGTTCCGGTTTTAAGAGCGATAGGCATTTTTGCCCCGCCAGGTACATCACTAATCTGCACATTGGCAATTTTGGTGCCAGCCTCCGATAATTCATAGCGTTCTTTATCTTTTACTGTTTTCAATTCGATATTGCTGGTTTTGGTATATTCAGCGGCATTTTCTGCCGCGACATACAAAGCCAGATGATGGTCGTGCTTGACATAGCCCAAGGCTAGTTCGACAGGTTTAATTTCAGTAGAACCCTGAGGTTCAGTTTCTTTTGAGCATCCGGTGATGAACATTGAAATGCATATTAAGGTTAATAATAGTTTCTTCATTTTTATGATTCCTTTCGATTTTGGGGGGTATTTTCATAAAAAAAGGGTAATGATATCAATCATTACCCGTCGATTTTATGCTGTATAGCTTCAGGCTCGAATGGAATATATGCTCGAAATATGGCTATTTATTTTTGCTATGCAATAACATCCCAGAGGAACCTGATACTCGACACGAGCATCGACGGATACCGCCTCAGCCATAGGTGTTTGTGGTTAAATTCATTGTTATTGCAAAACAATACATTATTCTTCTCTTGGTAAACTGGGTTAGTTATTTAGTTTTCATATTATATCTATAAATATTTTTTGTACCAGATAAAAATTATTTATGGAACTAAATGTTGATTATGTTGTGTGTTGTCTAACTTAAGTGTCTGGTAATAAAGGATTTGTGCATAGCATAGCGATATTTGCTATGTTATGTAATGGATTTATTGATAGCTTGTTGCATGGCAAGGTCCATATGAATATAATAAAAAGCTTTATATTTGGATTTTACAAGAATCGATGTGGTAGGGTCCAAATTATAGAAAACTTTTTGATCTCCTTCATGGGGCTTCGGGGTAAGAATATCTCCGATGCCCCTTTTTTTTAATTTTTATCTGTAAAATTGTATTTAAGTGGAGAAAAATCTCTTATGTTGATAATTACTAACAAAAGGCAGGGCTATAAGCTCAGAGGTGGTCCTACCTATTGAGAAGAGATTGAATTATCCTTTTTGAATTTATGGTGATTAAATGTCTATTGAAGATAAAAAAAATGAAGTGCAGGTTACCAATTTTCTGCAGTTAACAACTGCCAACCGTAATCGTATTTATGGTTATATTTTGTCGGTGGTACCAAATAAGTCTTTGGCTGATGACATTCTCCAGGAGACTATTACAATCATGTGGCAGAAATTCGAGAATTTTCGCCCGGAAAGTGATTTTGTTTCCTGGGGTATTGCGATTGCTCGTTTTCGGGTTATGACTCATCGTAGCAAACAAAAACGTGAAGCAAATTATCTAAATGAACATGCAATTGAGTTATTAAATGAGCAGGCATATGAATATATGCAGGATGTAGATGACCGGCTTGTTATTTTACGGGAGTGTGTTAAGAAGCTGGAAAAAGATCAACGTGAATTATTACATCAGCGATATGACCAGGAGACGCCGGTAAAAAGCATATCGCAAAAAATGGGCAGTAGCACTAAAACCATTTATAAGACATTGTCCCGTATCCAGGATATTTTATTACGTTGTGTCCGAAGGAATATGATTCAGGAGGACCAGGTATGAATATTGAACAGTTAAAAAGAGAGCTTAGCGATTTAGTTTTGTTGTCGCTGGATGGTCAGCTTGATGATGAGCAGGTGGCCCGATTAAATGAATTGATTATTTTAAGTCCTCAATTACGTGAGTATTATTTATCCTGCCTTTCGGTGCAGATAGGTTTATCAAGCATTGAAGTCCAGGATTCTGAGTCTTATCAGGGATTTAATTCCGATAATGTGCTTCGGGATATCGTCGAAGCTCAGCTGGCGGTTCAATTAGACGACAGCAATGAGATAAAAGTTCCGGAGATTCCTCAATCTACTTATCAACGTAAAGCGATTTCTCCTTTGGCTATTTGCCATGTTATTGGTGCGATAGCGGCCCTGGTCGCGGTGGCGATTTTGCTTAATGTTCTTGGGCCCAAGGAAATTGACAGGAATCAAATTGCTACATCAACAAACGAGCCTGAAGAGAAAATCCTGGCAAAAGTTATTGCCGCATCGCAACTGGAATGGTTTCATGGTGATAAAAGTGTCACAGTTAATCAATCACTGAAGGAAGGACATTATGACATTCAGTTTGGCTATGCCAGGCTTAAGACTAATGATAATGTCGAAATAGTTTTGGAAGCTCCTGTATCTTTTGAGCTGGTCTCTGATAGCCTGATGGCTATTGATCAGGGCAAGTGCTCGGTATATGTGCCAAAAGGAGCCGAAGGTTTCAAAGTGGAAACTCCTAATGCTTCTTTTTTGGATTTGGGTACAGACTTTGGTGTTGAAGTAAACGATGATGGCAGTGAATTATATGTTTTCGATGGCAAGGTTGCTTTTTATCCTGGGCCCAAAACCACAATGGATAAAAGAAATTTCGAATTGTTCCAAACTGGTCAGGCTGGCCG
The DNA here is from genome assembly GCA_016342495.1 of Phycisphaerae bacterium. GTDB lineage: Bacteria > Planctomycetota > Phycisphaerae > Sedimentisphaerales > SM23-30 > JAEIOG01. The sequence continues at coordinate 6,675 of JAEIOG010000061.1, read as the reverse complement.
GGTAGCTTTAGAAGCAAAAACAATCACATCTGTTGATTTTACACAGAATAAGATTGTTCGCAAGGTTCCTTGTGAATATGAATTTATCGTTAAAAAAACTGCTCCTGTGGCTTTCTGGCGTTTTGATGAAGACAAATCTGAAATGGCATTAAATTCAGTCGGTAGCCATTTGGCTTATAAAGGGCTGTATCAGGGTAATGTAGAGTTTGGTCAGGGCCCCAGGTTTGGTGATGCTGACAAATTCAGTGCAATCAAATTGGATGGTAATGACAGTTTTGTTCATATTCCTGATTTGCAGCAGTATATTTCGCCACAATACCGGGGGTATTCCTATAGTATGTGGGTCAAGCCTGACTTTGTCCCAGATGATAGCAATGTAGAAGATAAGTATTATCTCTTTGTTGGCTATGGCCGCTATGGTCATTTGTTGATTTCTGGTGAGGGTTATATTACTCATCAATTTATTCGAGGCGGGTCTGTCGATGTTGGGCAGCCATATGATATCCAGAAAAGTGTAGAAAAAGTGAAACAGGGGCAATGGCATCATGTAGTTGTAACTGCAGAACCAAATCAGGAGAAAAAATTATATGTTGATGGCAAGAAATGCGGCCCCTTTGTATCAATGGAAGGTGGCGGCAGCATTTGTAAAGAGATTTATATAGGTAATATCTATAAAGATTCAATTTCCTATAAACCCAGCTCACATGATAAGTCTTTCAAAGGTGATATTGCCGAAGTCGCTTTGTATGACAGAGCCTTGACAGAAAAAGAAATTCAAGAACTTTACCAGACAAAATAATTTCAGGTTGTTTTGTTAGAAATTTTTAAGGAAATTCCCCTCAGGATGGGGTTTACGTTAATAATATATTTTGAAAAGGAGAATCGCATGAGGAGTATTTCGTTCAAACTTATTTCAACCGCTTTATCGCTATTATGTTTAGCGAGTATTGCAAGGGCTAGCCTGGTGGCTCATTGGCCACTGAATGAAGGTGTTGGCACAGTTATAACTGATGTGGCAAATACAAATACCGGTTATGCTGGTGACAATATGGCTGATGCCCAATGGGTTTTGTTTCCGCAGGTGAATGTCCCTGGCGGTCAAGATGCTACGGTTAGTTTTTCGACCTTGGCAACAACAAGGGTGACAACTGATTTTCAGGGTATCGAAGGCGGAGCAACTCGTACGGTAGCTTGCTGGGTTAAGCTGGATGGCCCTCAGCCAAGTTCCGGTGATATAGATTTAAGACGTGATAATATTATAGGCTGGGGTAATTCGGCGACAACTGCTGGCGGGTATCTTGGCGGTCGTGCATCATTTATGGTTCATACCGGCCAGGCCCGTTTTGAAATTGGCGGTGGGGCAGTTCAGGGGACCACCAGAGTTGATGATGGCAAGTGGCACCATATCGCATTTGTATTAACAACTAATTTTTGTTCAGGTGTAAAGATTTATATTGATGGCGTTCTTGATGTGAATTCTGCTGTCAGTGATGCAAATCCTATTAATTCTATGGAAGGTTCTTGTACCGTTGGTTGTTCGGTACCTTCAATGGGATGGTGTAAGATGGATGGTCAGATCGCAGATTTACGGGTTTATGACCATGCTTTAAGTGAAGCAGAAGTTGATGCTTTAGCTATTAGTGAACAGGCGATTAATCCGAGCCCTGTAAATGGTCATGCGGCTGTTGAGGTAACAGATGATCTCAGCTGGGAGACTTCTGCACTATATGAAGCTGAAAGCTATAAAATTTCGATTATGGCTGACGATCCTAATTTGACAGAGCCATCAACCAATCCAAAATATGTTGTTTATCAGCAAACCGTTGCAGGTGGTGCGACCGGCAGTTTTGATATTCCGGTTGATCTTGATTTTTTGCGTACATATTTCTGGCGTGTAGACAGTGTCAAGCCGGGCGGAGCAACAGTAACGGGTAATGTATGGCAATTTACTACAGTTGCCGCTACTCCGGAATTTGTTGATGTGCCCCAAAGTCAAACCGTCGCGCAAGGCGGGGCATGTACTTTGATTGCTTCGGGTAAAAACGTCGCTGGTTTCAAATGGTATCGAGCAGATGCCCCGGCAATAATTCTTTCGACCACAGATTCTTTAACGATTACAGATATGGAACTTGTTAAAGAAGATGATTATATTTGTAAGATTACCAATGGGGCTGTTCCAGAAGAAACCGCTACAGCTTCAGCCCGAATAATGTTAGAACGTGAAATTGCAAGCTGGAAATTTGAACAATCGCTGGCAAGTGAAGCTACTCCTGATGGTACAGACTGGACGGCAACTATTGGCGATCCTAATTTACTTGATGCTTTTGTTCCGACACCGGTTTATGTCGCTGTTGAAAATAAAGCTGGAATTGGCACTTATGGCAGTGGCTATGCGGTTGAGATGGCTGGTGATTACTGGCTGAAAATACCTAATAGTGAAGATTATTTCAATTTTTATCCTCAGGGTTTGACCGCTAATTTATGGGTTAAGCTTGATGATCAAACTGCCTATAACTGCCTGATATCAAAGCATATTGACAGTAGTGGCTGGGTTGTAAATTGTGACAGTAGTGGCAATGGTTTATTCCTGATGCGGCTTAATAGTGGCTATACTCAAATTTCGCACAGACCAACCAATGGTTTAGATGATAGTCAATGGCACATGGTTACGGTTCAGTATTCTCCGGCGGAAGCTCAGATGAGATTATTCGTTGATGGCTTACTTGAGGCAACTGGGGCCCGTGATAGTAACCTTTCTCTTTCTGATAATATTGTCCAGATAGGTGCTAACAATGATGGGACTTCATTATTTAATGGCCTTGTTGATGATGTGAAGATTTGGAATTATCCAATCGATCCTGGAATGGTAGCGAAAATGTATGCAAACGGCACCGGCAAGGAGTTTTGCTATGGTCAGGTAGAAAATGATTTCACCGGACCGGATGGAACTCCTGATTGTCAGGTCGATTTGCTTGATTTTGCGTATTTTGCCGCGTTCTGGATGGATTCTAACCTTGTCAGTCCTACTGAATAATTTATACGAAGGAGAATAAAATGAATATAAATCTAAAAAAACTAATGATAACAATGATGTGCTTATTTGCTGTGGTATCGACGGCAAAGGCAGACCTGGTCGCTTACTGGGACTTTAATGGTTCTTATGATGAAGTAACCCAAGGCTATGGTCAGACGGTTGGTAGCAGTGGTTCCATGACTTTTGTAAATGATGTTCCTGGGGCTATTGTTTCGCGGGCATCGCAATCTTTGCAGTTTGGTGCAACCAATACTGATTTTATTGAATCTGATTTCCCTGGCATTACAGGAACTAATGCGAAAATAACGGTTAGTTTGTGGGTTAAAGATAATGCTGGTTTGCAGTCAACTCTGGTATCGCAGGGCCCTGGAATCAATGGTGTATCTCAATGTTATGCACTCCAGATGCAAACATCCGGTTTTCTCAATGCTTATCATGATGGTGGCGGGGGGTATTCCGGTACCGGTGCTTCTATCGGCGCTTCGGGCCAATGGGTGCATGTTGCTTATGTTATAGATAGCACTATCGATTCTGCTAAATATTATGTCAATGGAACATTGTTGACATCTACAGTCATTGTCGCTAACACCAATCAGCTTGATCTTATGGGTGATGTCTTTAAAATCGGCAATTATCACCGTGATACCGGAGCTGTTGCCAAAGGCGTTCAACTGGCAGAAGTAGCTGTGTATAATGAAGTGCTTGGCGACTCTGTTATTACTCAGTTAGCTAATGGTACTTCTCCGATACTGATTGAATATGCGATCAATCCTGAACCGCAATCTAATGCGATAAATATTGATCGTGAATTGACTTTAGCATGGCAATCTCCTGAAGCGTTTGAAGCGGCCAGTTATCTGGTGACTTTACGAAATGATCCTAATTTTGAAGAACCTTCAAATGACCCAAATTATATTCTTTATGAACATGCTGTTGCCGGCGGGCTAAATGGTCAGCTTGATTTGACAAGCCTGGGTATTACTCTTGCTTTTGACACCACCCATTACTGGCGGGTAGACAGCATTAAAACCGGAGTTGCAACGCCATATAAAGGTAAAGAATGGACTTTCACGACTATGCCTTCGGATACCATAATTGTATCTGCTCCTGAAAATCAGGTTGTTGCTGAAGGTTCTGATATATTGCTGGAAGTAGTTGCTCTCAATGTCAGTCAGTATCAATGGTACAAACAAAATTCCCCGGGAGTTATTCTTTCAACAACCAATATCCTGGAGCTGGTTAATATTGACATTAACAAAGAAGGTACCTATATTTGCAAGCTTATTAATCAATATGATGCAAGTGAAACTGAAATACCGGTAACTATTTCAGGTAAACGTTCTCTGGTGAAATGGAGTTTTGAACAAAATCTTCAATGTGAGCCAACAGTTGATGGCGTTGAATGGACTGGTATAGCTAAGACTTATGTACCAAATGAAGATCTCACTTATGTTTCCAATCCGACCAATGCGGTATATGAATTATCTACTAAACTGAATTCGACAGAGAGCAGCTATGCTCTGAAAATGTTAGAAGATTATTATGTTGAAATACCAAACAGTGCTGATTATTTCAATTTCTATCCTCAGGGTATGACATTGAATATCTGGTTTAAACATAATCAGGACGCCGCAGTTATTGGTGAACAATATGGAGTTGCTTCAAAATATCCATTAATAACTACTGATACGGCTGGTTGGGCTGTTCGTATGACTGATGATAAACCAAGATTTGGCCTTGCTGGTGCGACTACTGGTACATTGAATCCTGGCATCAGTCTCGACAATGATTGGCACATGCTGACTTTTGTCAATGATATAGAATCTCAGCAGGTTTTGATGTATATTGATGGTGTGCTTGAAAGCAGTGGCCCCCAGTTAAATGTTGTACCGGGTTCGACTGAACCTGTGCGTTTTGGTATAGCCGGGGCAGTTACTGCAGGTAGCTCTAATCGTCTGTATAGAGGTTTGCTTGATGATATCGAAATGTGGAATTACCCACTTGCTGCTGCTGATATTGTTCAGATGTTTGTTGATGGTAGCAATACTGAAATTTGTACCGGTGCTGTCGAGATGGACACCACAGGACCTAATGGCGAACCTGACTGTATAGTTGACATCTATGACTTCGCAGCTTTTGCTTTAACCTGGATGGATAGCAAAATTGTTATGCCGGACTGATAAAAAGAAAAGTTTATAATGAGCGCCCCGAGGCTTAATTGTCGCGGGGCGTTTTTTTTAATAACAATGCGTCTTGGATTTATTCAATGATAAATTCAGATAAGTCTGATTCTAAGATATTCTGGATTTCGCCATAGTTGTTTTTATGGGTCTGGGTGAACAGGAAGCCAAACAGTGGAAATTCTTTGTGGTTAATTTTTCTTATTTCCAGAGGGTTTTCGAAGTTGGCCAACAGACTGTCATAATCAAATTCATTGATTTTGTGGCCTGCGGTGCCGGTGGAATTATTTAGAACTATCAGACTATAGACATAATCATCTTTATCTTTTAGAATTTCCTGCCAATCGGGTTTGATGTCATTGAAAAAACATTCATAAGAATTAAAGCCAAAGCAATAGTTGGTGAAATCCCCGGTTGTGCACCAGCCACCAAATCGCATGGGGTTGATCTCGATGGGCATAAGGTTGCCATCGTTATCAATACGCACTTCCATGTGCATAGGGAAATTTATCAGCTTGATCCGTGAGGACAGCATTTTCAGGAAGTCATCAAATTTATTCAGATTTTCCAGAATGACATCCTTGCTGGTGAGATAAACCCGGTCGCTGACATCGGCATTGCATGAAAAGACATGCTGGAGGATATTTAATATGACAGGTTGACCATCTTCATTGAAATAGACATCGACAGCATATTCCTGGCCTTGGATACATTGTTCGATGATAAACGATGATAAATCCAGAACCGCAGCAGGGTATAAATTACTGACTTGGGTTATTTCCTGTTTGATTTTAGCTTTGGTTTCCTGCCATTGGCCGGCATTGTCGACGCGATATACGCCCAGACTGAAAAACCCCGTGGTGGGTTTGATTACAAATGGGAAACTAAGCTCAGAAATATCCAGACTGTCCAGTTGTTCCAGGTCAAAAACTTTATAATGGAAATCAGGGTAGGCGGTTTTGAGCAAGTCTCTGAATTTGCCCTTGTTTTTGAAAAGTCTGACATATTCTGGCAGACTGCTGAAGGCGATATGGGTTTCCAGCCAATCAATGGAATTTTCCGAAGAAGTATAAATTTTCGGATTTTCAGTTTTTCTGATATATTCGATGGCATCAGATTGGCTGATATAGTTAATATTGCCATCAAGCAATTCTTGTGCATGGGGGGTATCAATGACGTCAAATGCATTTTTTATAATGGTTTCATTCAAAAACCGCGACATATAGGGTAAATCAATAATAAACATAATTGTATCCATTCGTAAAAAAAATTATTTTAATAGGATAACAAAATTATATTTATATCTCAAGTGTGTAAATTGCTTAAATTTTACATAAAAAAGGGGGATGACCTTTCAGTCATGCCCCTTTGGAATAGTTGATACAGTATTTTATTTCCATGTTTCCGGTAGCATATTGATGGCATAGCCAAAGCTTGCAACGGCGGTTTGGCCTATAACGT